>CAMJKR010000302.1 GCA_946406415.1 uncultured Selenomonadales bacterium
AAATGTGTCATTGCCGCTACCGCCGATTATTAAATTGCCAAGTTCGTTGCCGGTGATTGCAATGGCTTTGGTGCGCGGCGAGGCGTCGATAGTCACGACGTCTGAGCCGACTGAAACGGGCGATTTTGTTGCATTTGTAATTGTTAAAGACGTTGAAGCTGTCGAGTCGTCGTCCTCTGTGCCCTCGATATTAATCGTATCCAAGCTAGCCGCGCCAACTAACGTAATTTTTCCGTCATCTACCTTAACAATTACATCATCGCCACTAATTACTGAAGAATACAAACTTCCGCTGATTGAAAGCGTATCCTCATCGCCAAAGTTATAAATTTTATCTTTTCCGTCTCCAGAAGCATATTCATAAACTATTCCGTAGCCACTTCTAATGTAACCATAAATCGTATCATCGCCAATACCACCTTTGATAGTTGTATCGCCGAATTTGTTGCCAACGTCAATAAAGTCATTGCCAGCACCACCGTTGACGGAACCAAAAATTCCATAGTCGTAGCTGACGATTGAATCATTACCATTTCCGCCGTCGATAACAGAAATCTCGCCCCAAGAAACTTTCAGAGCATTTACTTTAATCAAATCATTACCATTACCACCAATAAATGTCGAAGAAGAATAGTCACCTATAATTGAATCGTTACCGTTGCCACTATTTATTGTGACATATTCATAACTGTTACCGTTATACCTAAACGTAGATTTATCCTTACTTATGTAATCAGCCCCATTATAGTCAGTATAAATCGAATCATTGCCACTGGTGCCGCTGATTAAAGTATTGGATTTGTCATTATAAAAATCAGCCATAAAAACCACTCCTTAAGTAAAACAAAAGAACATTAATCAATTTGCATTATACAAGAGAAAAATTTTTTCCGCAATAATTATCTGCAAGCAAAAATC
Organism: uncultured Selenomonadales bacterium; assembly: GCA_946406415.1. Classification (GTDB taxonomy): domain Bacteria; phylum Bacillota; class Negativicutes; order Selenomonadales; family Selenomonadaceae; genus Quinella. The sequence goes on from CAMJKR010000302.1 coordinate 919, forward strand.
CCGCCGAGCTTTTCGACGGGATTTTAGTTATTAGTGGCTAGTGGTTGGTGGTTAGTGAATTATTTTGTTGGAGTGTATCTGGCTTGAACGTTGCCGGAACTGTTAACGATTTCAATATATCTGTCCGCGCTGTCGTTGAAGACGATTTGCCCGCTACTGCCGATTTTGAAGGTGACATTACCCGAATTATCTTTATCGGGACTGGCAACCAAGCCGGACATAACCATAACTCTATCGATATTAGATTCGTAGTCGAAAATAACATCGTTGCCGTCGCCGTCGTTGTAAATAAAGGTGTCCGCGCCCTTGCCGCCGATTAGCGTATCACTGCCGACGCCGCCCCAAAGTGAATCATCGCCCGCGCCGCCGTTCAAACTGTCATTACCTGCGCCGCCGAAGATTGAATCATTGCCGCCGATACCGTTAATTATATCCGCGCCCAATTCGCCGTATATCACATCGTCTTCGCCGCTACCGACAATGAAATTTCCTTTTTTGTTGCCGGTTATGGTTAGAGGATTAGTTACCTCAGCGGCGTCAATCGTCACGAGCTTATTTGCGTAGTCGCTGTAATCGCTTGGCGTGAAACTTTCGGCGGAATAATCAGCGGTTAAAGTTACGGCCGTGCCTTTGGAATTGAATTTTATTTCGTCAGCGGAACTTTTATTAATTTTTTCGACGCCGTTTTCAATGTAAGTAATATTTTTAGTTGCGCCGCCTTGAACGGTAATTTTTCCATTAAAAATAATGTCGTTGCCGCTTTTAGAAATATTTGCCGCGCCGGAAGCAAGACTTATTACGTCATTTTTGGAATAATCGCTGATAATATTCGCGCTTTTTGAATTTAAATAGAAAATATCCGCACCGTCGCCGCCAGAAATTGTGCCGGAACCAAAAATTTTAATTAAATCATTGCCACTTCCGCCATTAATAGAAATATTTTTTCCGCGAGCGGTAATCGTGTCGGAAGCTTTACTGCCGGTAATTGTCGCGTTTTTGTAGTCGGATTGGAAGTCGAATTCGTAACCGCCGCTAATCGTAACTTTGCTTTTAAGTGCGGAATTTTTGAGTTTAATGACATTGCCTTTGACGGAAAGCCCGCTTTTAGACTTAGCACCTTTAACGGTCGCCAAAGTTGAAGTCGACTTTTTAGAATAAGTGATAGCGTTATCGTCGAGTGTGTAGCCGGCGGATTTTGTTTGCTTATACGTGGCAGTGGAATTGCTGTAGCTCCATGCGTTTTTCGTAGTGGATTTAGAAACGTCGGAGCCAAGCTTGAGGGTATAGCTGTCATCGCTAATTGTAATGTTTTTCGTGCCCAACGAGGCTTTGGAAACGGTGACAACTTTTTTCTTTAAAGAAAGACCTTTATCAGTTTTAACGCCGCTGATTGTAAATAAATTTTTAGTTGACGCCTTAGAATACGTGATAGATTTTTTATTGCTAGCGAGCGTGTAGCCGGCGGTCGTCGTCTGATTGTAAGTGGCAGTCGATTTTGATTTATTAAATGTCCAGCTAGCCTTTTTGGCAGTGGGTTCAGCAACGTTATCGCCGAGCGCAAAAGTATAGCCGTTGTTGACTGTAACTTTTTTGGCGTTGAGAGCCGCCTTAGAAACTGTAATAATTTTGCCGTCGACAGAAAGCCCGCTTTTAGATTTGACGCCGCTGACAGTTGCCAAAGTCGACGTGGACTTTTTAGAGTACGTGATAGATTTTGCGTCGTCGGCGAGCACGTAGCCGGTTGATTTAGTTTGCTTAAGAGTGGCTTTTGAATTGCTGTAGCTCCAAGTTTTACTTATCGAAGCGGCATTTACATCATCAGCGAGCGCGAGCGTATAACCGTTGTTGACAGTGACTTTTTTCTTGTTAAGCGCGGAATTGGCAACTGTGACGGTTTTGCCGCTGACAGAAAGTCCGTCGAGTGATTTAACGCCCTTAACGGTGACCAAAGTTTTTTCTGACGTGCCGTAAGTGGCAGTTGTGCCCTTAAGAGACCATTCCTCTTTAAAGACGCCTTGCCCGTCGATATTAACATTGGAAAGACTAGCCGCGCCCTTGAGCGTTATTTTGGCGTCGCCGACCGTAACGATAATATCTTTGCCGCTTGAAAGCGTTGAGTAAGTGCCGGTTCCGTTGCCGATTTGGAGCGTCGAGGTTGCATTAAAGCCGGTGATTAAGTCGTTGCCGTCGCCTTCGGTGTATCTGAACACAACATTTTTGCCGCTGTTAGTTATCTGGTCGTCGCCCTTGTTGCCGACAAGAGTCGTGTTGTTGCCGCTACTGATAATGGTATCGTTGCCATAATCGCCGTTAATAACGATTGAATCCGAGTTTTCGTTGATATTTTTATCGGGTGAAACGGTGCTATAAGTGCCGCCGACGATTTGGGGATTGCCGCTACCGCGAAAACTGACTGCACCGCCGCCGTAAATGCTAACAGTGTAAGTGCTACCAGTTTGGAGCGTCGTGTAGTAGTAATCACCCGCGATTGAGACTGAATTGTTATCCGCTTGGCTGTAGACTAGATTGTTGCCATCGCCCGGATTAAGTTTATATAAAATTTTTCTGTCGCCGGCATAAACAGTATCGTCGCCGGTGCCGCCACTAACTGTCGGGCGATAATCCCAATAATCACCTTT
>CAMJKR010000303.1 GCA_946406415.1 uncultured Selenomonadales bacterium
GCAAAATTTAAACCGGCGCGGCTTCGTCAAAAAAAATCTCAAAATATTGCAAGCTAAACAAAAAAATTATCCCCTTCCAAAGTTGGAGGGGGCTTTTTTCATTGATTGCGAAAAAATTTTTTGCTAAAGTTAACGCGGAGATGATTTAATGGGCGAAATTGAATTTGAAGGTTTGATAGTCGAATGGGACGACGATAAAAACGCATTAAATTGGAAAAAGCATAAGATTTATTTTGAGGACGCGGCGCGAGTATTTCTTGACGAAAACAGAATTGATTACCTCGACGAACTTCACAGCGACGACGAGGAACGTTGGAAAGTTATCGGCAGAGTAAAAAACATTTTGGTTGTTATTTATACCGAACGAGGCGAAAAATTACGTCTCATATCAGCTCGAAAGGCAGAAAAGGAAGAGGAGGAAGAATATTATGGGCAGTATCCGAATTTATAAGGGAATGCCGCCGCTTACTGAAGAACAAATCCGCAGGCTAGACGAATTGAAAAACATGAGCGACGACGAAATTGATTTCAGCGATATTCCGCGCATGACAAAAGAGGAACTCGCAAAATTTAAACCGGCGCGGCTTCGTCAAAAAAAATCTCAAAATATTGCAAGCTAAACAAAAAAATTATCCCCTTCCAAAGTTGGAGGGGGCTTTTTTCATTGATTGCGAAAAAATTTTTTGCTAAAGTTAACGCGGAGATGATTTAATGGGCGAAATTGAATTTGAAGGTTTGATAGTCGAATGGGACGACGATAAAAACGCATTAAATTGGAAAAAGCATAAGATTTATTTTGAGGACGCGGCGCGAGTATTTCTTGACGAAAACAGAATTGATTACCTCGACGAACTTCACAGCGACGACGAGGAACGTTGGAAAGTTATCGGCAGAGTAAAAAACATTTTGGTTGTTATTTATACCGAACGAGGCGAAAAATTACGTCTCATATCAGCTCGAAAGGCAGAAAAGGAAGAGGAGGAAGAATATTATGGGCAGTATCCGAATTTATAAGGGAATGCCGCCGCTTACTGAAGAACAAATCCGCAGGCTAGACGAATTGAAAAACATGAGCGACGACGAAATTGATTTCAGCGATATTCCGCGCATGACAAAAGAGGAACTCGCAAAATTTAAACCGGCGCGGCTTCGCCAAAAAAAATCTCAAAATATTGCAAGCTGAACAAAAAATTATCCCCTTCCAAAATCGGAGGGGGATTTTTTATAAAACTTTGTAAGTTAACATCGTGCGCCCGATTAAAATTTTGTCGCCGTCTTTAAGCTCGTGACGACTTATCGGCTTTTTGTTGACGAATGTCCCGTTCAAACTGCCTGCGTCGTAGATAACATGTCGGTGCCGTTCGTAGGCAATGTAGGCGTGAATTCGTGACGCGCTCTCATCATCGATAACTAAATCGTTTGTCGTCTTGCGCCCCAGATAAATTTGCCGTTCGCCGAAAACAAGTTCCGCCGTTTTATAATCGGTAAGGACAGCCAAATTGTATTCGACTTTACGCGGCGTAGCAGTCCGCATCGTCGCAACGATTGTTGTTTTGTCGGCAATGATTGTTTTATCATCGTTAGAAGAGTCGGTGCTCTCAATTAGCGTTTGCGACAATACGGCATTTTCAAGATTAATCGTATCTTCTTCCTGCCCGCTCTCGTCGACGTAGCTCGACACAATGACAATCGCATTTTCGTCGGCAGTCATTTTTTTAATTTTGACGGACAGCGCACCTTCCATAAAACAATCCTCGCGAATAACTTTACGTTCAACTGCCTCGTGCAGAGATTTTATCAGCCGCGCCGCGCTCAATCGGTGACAATCTTCCGCGCAAAGGTAAATTACATAAGAATTCGGAACGAGGCTTTCTTTAGTCTTCTGCTTTGAAACTTCGCGCTCCAGTGCTTTTATCAATTCATTAGGCTTGACTTCGCCGCGCCGCTGAAATAAATTCGCCAGCTGCCCCGTTATAACGTTTGCCAGTTTCAACTTCGCCACCTCCAAAAAAATTAGGAATTAGGAAGGAGGAATTATGAATGATTTTTCAATTCCTAATTCCTAACTCCTAATTCCTAATTGCTTTTCAAACCAGCTCAATCAAAACCATAGGTGCGGCGTCTCCGCGACGTGGTGCAACTTTTATAATTCTGGTGTAGCCGCCCGCACGATCGCTGTATTTTTCGGGAAGCTCCTCGAAAACTTTATGTACAACTTCCACGTTTGCGACGAGATTTATAGCTTGACGGCGTGCACTCAAGTCGCCGCGTTTAGCAAGTGTTATGACTTTCTCGGCGAATTTGCGAAGTTCTTTAGCTCGTGCCTCTGTCGTCTCAATGCGCTCATATTGGAACAGCGCAGTTAACAAGCTTTTGAACATTGCCTTGCGTGCGCCGGTATTCCTGCCGAGTTTTCTATAGCTCATCAAGTTTCCTCCTTCCTGCCAAGTTTAATCGTCCAACAGGTTTATATTTGTCGGGTTCGGCGACGGCTTAAACGATACGCCGAGTTGATTCATAGTGTGTTTAATTTCTTCAAACGACTTGCGACCGAGATTGCGGAACTTCATCATTTCCTCTTCGGTTTTGTCGACCAAATCCGCCACAATATGAATACCCGCCCGCTTTAAACAATTTGTCGACCGAACGGACAATTCCAGCTCTTCGATAGGCTTAGTTAGATTTTTATCCAGCGTTAATGTACTTTCGTCTCTAGGTTCTTTAGTAGCAGATTCGTCATCGTCTTCCACTTCCTCGAAAGATACGGTGTCCATGCTCTGGAAAAGTTTCATGTGCGCTATCAAAATCGCCGACGCTTTAGCAACTGCCTCTTCGGGGCGAAGTGTGCCATTTGTCCAAACTTCCAGCGTCAACTTGTCAAAGTCCATTTCGTTGCCAACGCGAGTATCCGTCACGTCGTAATTAACACGCACCACCGGTGAGAAAATCGAATCAATCGGAATTGTACCGATAATGTCATCGGGATTTTTATTTTTTTCCGCCTGGTCGTAGCCGCGTCCGCTCCGCGCTGTCATTTCGATTTTAAGTTTGCCGGTCTCGTTAAGCCACGCAATGTGCAAGTCGGGATTTAAAATTTCAATGCTAGGATCGCACTCAATATCGGCGGCAATAACTTCCCTGCGCCCGCCCGAATGTCCGCCGTTCCTAATTTCCTCTTCAACGTCAATATCGATTCGAAGGGAATAAGTTCGCGGCGGCGTAGCTGTGACTTGCGCGAAGTATTGCGGCTGTTGATTTTTTTCCTCGTCAATCTTCAAGCAGAGCTGTTTGATATTGAGCACAATGTTTGTTACGTCTTCGCGAACGCCGGGGATTGTCGAAAATTCGTGGAGTACGCCGTCAATCCTAATCGAAGTAACTGCTGCGCCTTCCAAAGAGGATAACAACATACGACGCAAGCTATTACCGATTGTAATTCCGTAGCCGCGTCCGAGCGGTTCACAGATAAATTTTCCGTAGCAACCGTCCTCGCTGACCTCAACCATTTCAATCTTCGGCGGCTTCTGAGTTTCGTTTTTATCGTTGTCAATCAC
>CAMJKR010000304.1 GCA_946406415.1 uncultured Selenomonadales bacterium
CATTCCACAGCCAAACGTAAGAAAATTTCCCGCGATAAACAGGATTGGTCAGCAAGAAATTTTTCATGAGCCGCTCAAATTTTGCGCCCTTGTCGCGTTCTGAAATATTTTCGTCGCGATATTTGATTAAAAGTTCGTCAATGGTCACTTGCACCGCCTCCAGAAGTTTTCGCCATTGTATCACAGCAAAGAAAGGAAGTGATTAAAAATGAATCGGCAACAGCCCAGCGTTTTATTCAGCAAGATTGCTTGTGTCTTGTTCGGATATAAACGAAATTTATAGCCTGTTGTGTATTTCACGTACTCACTTCCTTTGCGACGTTTTCTAATTTTCGACGTACTGTTTTATTACCGATAACGGCGCACCGCCTACCGTAGATACAAAATAGCTGTTCGTCCAGAACGTCGGCAATTTAAAGATCTTGCCCGGTAGGAGCCGCAGAAGTGATAGGTCACAAGTACACACCTACCGTAGGACACACGGAAAGTTAAGCTTGTGGAAAGCGTCGCGGGGCACTAAAAACACCAAAGTCCACGTCCTTATCAACGAGAGAATGCAACTTTTGAATGTGATATTGACCGGCGGGCAAATTCACGACTCCGAAGCGGCTATTGCATTATTTTGTTGAACTCGGCGATTAAAAAATTCTCGCGGATAAAGAGTTGCAAGCATATTCGACTTTTCCTCGCTGAGCATGGAGCCTTTGCTTGTATCCCCGTTAAAGCCAATTTCCGCTGGCGACAATTCTATCAACGTTAAAATTTCCGCCGTCACGGGAAACTTGTTTGAACTCAAAAGCGATGGGTTTCATGGTGGCTCCGACAACACTAAAGCTGATAAAGGTTGCCAATGCTACTGTTGGCAATAAATCGTAAATATCAGTTGAAGACGGTTAAGGAAAGTAGCAAATATCGTGTGAATTGTGGATTTCTTCGTTCCAAGTTCATACATTTTGGCTGATACTATTAAAATCACTTCTTGCTTTTTCCCATTCAAACGATTTTGATAATTATGGATTCGTCCTTCCACTACGCGACAATTGCATACTAAAACGTGTGCTTGATAAATTGAAAATTTTCCGCGTGGTTTAAGCCGACATAGGAGACTTGAACGAAAAAAGCCTCTGCCAAATTTGACAGAGGCTTGAATTTTTTATTAATTTAATCGAAACTAGCAATGCGCATGCGTTGCGTACGGGCGCGGTGATAACATTCAAATTTTCGTAACGTCAAGCGCGTCCGCTGTTCCGTCGCTTTTAAAGCGATCTCACATCATGCCGGGCATTCCGCCGCCCATTCCACCGGGCATAGGCGGTGCAGGCGGTTCGGGTTTATCCGCAACGAGCGTTTCAGTTGTCAGAATCATAGCTGCGATTGACGCCGCATTTTGAAGAGCGGAACGAACAACTTTAGCCGGATCGACGATACCAGCTTTAATCATGTCGACATATTCATTAGTCAGCGCGTTGAAGCCGACGCCCTTATCAGCTTTCTTGACTGCCTCAGCGACGACGGAGCCTTCTTGGCCGGCGTTGTTAGCGATTTGGCGAACAGGTTCTTCAATTGCGCGTTTGACAATCTCGACACCAACTTTAGCGTCACCCTCAGCCTTAACGTCGTCAAGCGCGGGAAGAATATCGATAAAGGTTGTGCCGCCGCCCGCGACAATGCCTTCCTCGACAGCCGCACGAGTTGCGTTGAGTGCGTCTTCAATGCGGAGTTTCTTTTCTTTCATTTCAACTTCAGTAGCCGCACCGATTTCGATAACCGCAACGCCGCCCGCCAATTTTGCAAGACGTTCCTGAAGTTTTTCCTTATCAAAGTCACTGGTAGTAGTCTCAATCATCTTGCGAATTTGAGCCACGCGAGCTTTAATTTCGTTCTTGTCGCCGCTACCTTCAACGATAGTGGTTTCTTCTTTGGTTGCACGAATTTGACGCGCATGTCCCAAATCAGCAAACGTTACACTCTCAAGCTTGCGTCCGAGTTCTTCGCTGATAACCGTGCCGCCCGTCAAAATTGCAATGTCTTCGAGCATGGCTTTACGACGATCGCCAAAACCAGGAGCTTTAACTGCAAGAGCTTTGAACGTGCCGCGCAGTTTGTTGACAACGATTGTTGCCAAAGCCTCGCCGTCAACATCCTCAGCGACGATAACGAGCGATTTGCCTTGCTTAACAACTTGCTCAAGAATCGGCAAAATATCTTGGATTGAAGAAATCTTTCTGTCAGTCAAGAGGATATACGGATCGTCAAGAACAGCCTCCATTTTGTCGGTATCAGTGACCATATAGGGCGAAATGTAGCCGCGATCGAATTGCATACCCTCAACAACTTTAAGATTGGTCGTCATGGTTTTGGACTCTTCGACAGTGATAACGCCGTCATTGCCAACTTTTTCCATTGCGTCGGCGATAAGTTGACCGATTTCCGCGTCGCTGGAAGAAATGGACGCGACTTGAGCAATAGCCTCTTTGCCCTCGACTTTTTTAGCGTTATTCTTAATTTCATCGACGAGTTTAGCAACAGCCGATTCGATACCCTTTTTGATAATCATGGGATTTGCGCCCGCTACGACGTTTTTCAAGCCTTCGCGAACGATAGCCTGTGCAAGAAGGGTTGCAGTCGTGGTGCCGTCGCCAGCAACGTCATTGGTTTTGGTTGCGACTTCTTTAACGAGCTGTGCGCCCATATTCTCGAAGTGGTCTTCAAGTTCAATATCGCGAGCAATCGTCACGCCGTCATTTGTGATAGACGGTGCGCCGAATTTTTTTTCCAGGACAACGTTGCGACCTTTGGGGCCGAGCGTAACTTTAACTGCATTTGCCAGGGCGTCTACACCGCGACTAAGGGCGCGACGTGCTTCCTCATCGAACAAAATTTCTTTTGCCATAAAATAATTACCTCCATTGTTAGTGGTTAGTGGTTAGTGGTTGGTGGTTAGTGCACTAGTCACTAGCCACTAGTCACTAATCACTAAATTAAAGGATTGCCAAAATGTCACTCTCGCGAATAACGAGATAATCTTTGTCGTCCACCTTGACTTCACTGCCTGCGTACTTGTTGAAAATAACTTCGTCGTCGACTTTGACTTCCATAGCTGCACGCTGACCGTTGTCGAGGAGTTTGCCGGTGCCGACTGCAACGACTTTGCCCTTTTGCGGCTTCTCTTTAGAAGTTTCGGGCATAATTATACCGCTTTTAGTCTTAAGTTCGACTTCGGCAACTTCAACAACAACTCTGTCTCCAAGTGGCTTTATCATAAATATCTGCCTCCTATAAAAATTCAAACCTGCTCGGCATCTTTTGCCGAATCACAGGCGGTATAATAATCCCTATTCAACAAAATGTCAAGGATTTTAAAATATCCTCGTCATTTTCTTTCGGGATTTTGCAAAACAAATTTGACAAAAAAGACCCCAGCAACTATAATCAGCGCGTTGTAAAAAATTTGCGTCCGTAGCTCAGTTGGATAGAGCAACGGCCTTCTAAGCCGTGGGTCGCGTGTTCGAGTCACGCCGGGCGCGCCATATGAAATC
>CAMJKR010000305.1 GCA_946406415.1 uncultured Selenomonadales bacterium
GACGCCCTGCGACTTGTAAACTTTTTGGACTTCTTTGACTAAGTAGCGGTGGGTTTCTTTAAGTCCGCAAATCCGTAATATGTCGTGCGGATTTTTCGCGCCGTCTGTGATGTTGTCCCCAGCTTTTATCTCGTCGCCTTCCTTTACCAGCGGGATTACCCCAAACGGAATTGTGTATTCGCGCGGCTGTTGATTCTCCGCGTCGTACGGCGTTATCACTATCGTTTTTAAATTGTTCTTGTCCGGCTCGCCCCAACTTACTACACCGTCTATTTCCGCGATTATCGCATTGTTTTTCGGCTTGCGTGCCTCAAATAATTCCTCGACTCTCGGTAAACCTTGCGTTATGTCGCCGCCCGCAACACCGCCCGTGTGGAACGTTCGCATCGTTAACTGCGTGCCCGGCTCCCCGATACTCTGCGCCGCGATTATTCCGACCGCTTCGCCTATTTCTACTTCCGTCTTATTTGCCAAGTCTTGTCCATAACATTTTATGCAGACACCTTGCGCACTCTTGCACGTTAACACACTGCGTATCAATACTTTCTCTCGTACCGCGCAGATTTTTTCCGCTAACTTGTCGTCTATCGTCTCATTTATCGACGCGATTATTTTGCCCTCGTTATCGTAAATATCTTCCGCTAACACACGTCCTATTATCCTGTCGTGCAACGATTCGATTACTCCGCGACTGCCTTCCGTTATCGCTTCTACTTCTATTCCTTTTACATTGTTATTGCGAATAAATATTTCCCCGACTTCTTCCGACTCCAATATTACTTCCAATAAATCGTGCGTTAAATGCTCGCCCGCTTCTACCGTTAATCCGTCTAAATACACCGGCTTTGCTAATTCCTTGCCTATGTATTCGTGAATAAATCCATGCCGCAAGCTTTCACGCGTTTCCGCGTCCGACGTACCAAGCTTTATCGTCTCTGTTACTCGACTGTGATTCGCCGCTAATGGCTCCGTTAAGTTCGTTCCGCGTAACGTTATCTCTTGCGCTATCTGCCCTGAAAGCGTCGCAAACGTCTCGCCTAACTTTACCATAGTTTCATCGTCCAGCGTCGTATCTTGCGCTATCATTATTTCCCCTGTCTCAGGATTTACTATGTCCGCGCCTAACACCCGACCCATTAACAGTTCATTTAATATTTCCAATGCGTCCAGCGGGTCTTCCACTAATAACGCTCGCTCTAATACCAAATTTACCGTCTCTACGTCGCAATCTTCCTCGCGGACTATCACATCTTGCGCCACGTCAACTAAACGACGCGTTAAATAGCCACTGTCCGCCGTTCGCAACGCCGTATCCGCTAAGCCCTTACGCGCTCCATGACTGCTTATAAAGTAATCCGACACGCTTAAGCCCTCGCGGAAATTCGCCGTTATCGGTAAGTCGATTATCTTGCCCGACGGGTCTGCCATTAACCCGCGCATGCCCGCTAACTGACGCATTTGCTGCTTATTACCACGCGCTCCGGAATCACTCATCATGTATATCGGATTGAATTCGTCCATGTTCGCCATCATCGCATCGGCTACCTCTTCCGTCGCCTTAGTCCACAGCGCAACTACTTTGTCGTAGCGTTCCTTTTCCGTTAATATTCCCCGCATATAATATGCCTCGACTTTTTTGACCTTCTCCGCCGTCGCCGCTAATATTTCTTTCTTCTTCGGCGGTACGATTACATCACTTATCGCTACCGTCATGCCCGCTATACACGCATAATGATAGCCCAGTCGTTTTACCTCGTCGATTACTTCCGCCGTTTTCGTCGCTCCAAATTCATTGAAACACGACGCTACTAACTTGCCCAATGCTTTTTTGTCCATCACTTCGCCCAGTATCCATTGCCCTTGCTCGTCTTGGTGATAATAACGCAATTCCTGCGGCAACTTCTCGTTAAAAATCATGCGCCCCACCGACGTTTTCACCATGAGCGATTCGGCTTCCTCGTCTAATTGCTCGACTACAAAATCCGGCAACCGGTCTATACTTATCCGTACATTTATTTCCGCTTGCAAGTCTAAATCTTTCCGGTCATACGCCAATAGTGCCTCTTCCAAGCCCGTGTAATATTTCCCCGCGCCTTTTACCGGTCGCTCCGGCTTGTCCGCTCGCAACTTCGTTAGATAATATGTTCCCAATACCATATCTTGCGTCGGGACGATTATGGGCTTGCCGTCTTTGGGTGCCAAGATATGATTCGCCGCTAACATTAATACTCGCGCTTCCGCTTGCGCCTCCGCACTCAACGGCAAATGTATCGCCATTTGGTCGCCGTCGAAGTCTGCATTATACGCCGTGCACGCCAACGGGTGTAATTTCAACGCTCGTCCTTCCGTCAACACCGGCTCAAATGCTTGGATTCCCAGCCTATGCAACGTCGGTGCTCTGTTCAATAGTACCGGGTGTTCTTTGATGACTTCTTCCAACACTGCCCAAACCTCAGGCGTCGCACGTTCGACTTTCTTTTTTGCCGCCTTAATTGTCAAGCCTGCGTCCGCACTAAGTTTTTTCATTACGAACGGTTTAAACAATTCTAACGCCATTTCCTTAGGCAACCCGCATTGATGTAATTTTAATTCAGGACCGACAACGATAACCGAACGTCCCGAATAGTCGACGCGCTTGCCCAGCAGATTTTGACGAAAACGCCCTTGCTTGCCCTTTAACATGTCCGACAGCGATTTTAACGGACGATTACCGGGACCTGCCACAGGACGTCCGCGCCTACCATTATCAATAAGACTGTCAACAGCCTCTTGCAACATGCGCTTTTCATTGCGAACGATTATATCCGGAGCTTTCAACTTTAACAGCCGATTTAACCGATTGTTGCGATTGATGACACGCCGATATAAATCGTTCAAATCAGAAGTTGCAAAGCGACCGCCGTCAAGTTGTACCATAGGACGCAATTCCGGAGGGATTACAGGTATCACCGTCATTATCATCCATTCCGGCTTATTGCCCGATTTACGGAACGCCTCGACGACTTCTAACCGGCGAATTGCACGAACGCGCTTTTGTCCATTTGAGCTGTTTAATTCTTGCCGTAATTCCTCTCTTAAAGCGTCCAAGTCAATATTGCGCAACAGTTCTTGAATTGCCTCCGCGCCCATGCCCACTTTAAACGAATTGCGCCCATAAGTATCACGAGCCAAGCGGTATTGTCCCTCTGTTAACAAATCTTTTTGCTTAAGATCCGTTTCGCCCGGATCCAATACGATATATGACGCGAAATACAACACCCGCTCCAATGAACGCGGCGACATATCCAACAGCAAACCCATTCGCGACGGTATACCTTTGAAATACCAAATATGACTTACCGGCGCGGCTAATTCGATATGCCCCATGCGTTCACGACGAACTTTGGCGCGTGTAACTTCGACGCCGCAACGGTCGCAGATTGTACCCTTATAACGAACGCGCTTATATTTGCCGCAATGACATTCCCAATCGCGCGTCGGTCCGAAAATCCTTTCGCAAAATAAGCCGTCGCGTTCAGGTTTAAGGGTGCGAT
>CAMJKR010000306.1 GCA_946406415.1 uncultured Selenomonadales bacterium
CACAACCTTTACATAACGCATTATAACACCTCAGTTTTCATTGTCAATAGTCAAAAAATTTTTTTTCAGAATTCAACATTCTCCGAGTTGATAATATTTATTTGGGTAAATTCCTGTTTGTCGATTACGTAATCGGTATCCATGAGCAAATTTTTCATGAGCCGCAAAGACATTAAACCTTGACTGTAAATATCTTGTTCCAAAGCAAAATCGACTTCGCCTGACTTTAAAAGGGCTTTCGTGCTACGCGGTAAGTCGTGGCAAATGATAATCGGTTTGGGCTTTTGGGAAAAATTTTTGACGGCTTCGGCACAGGCGGCGACGCTTTCGTTAACCATGTAAATTCCGAGAATCGGCGCGTTGTCACGAAGATTTTCTTCAACAATGTGCAACGTGCGACTGTATTCGTTGAAACTTTCTGCCGTGATAAAACTTTCCTTAACTCGTCCGTGTTCCGCCATTCTGTCAAAAAATCCTCGCAAACGTTGACGATGAGCCGAAAATTTCATGTTACCTACGACGACCAAAATTTTCCCGTCGCGCACGCATTTAACCATAATTTCTGCCGCGATTCGACCGCTCCTAACCAAATCTTGACCGACAAAACAAACGCGCTTGCTATCCTCTATGTCCGAATTGAAAGTTATAACCGGAATTTTTAGTTCGGAAATTTTTTCGCGAATCTGAGGATTATCTTGCGCACAGAGGCAAAGTCCGTTAATTCCCTCTGTCACGAACTCGGAAATTTTTTTTACGAAAATGTCAGGCTCGTCGGAAGGACATTCGGCTATTAGAACTTCGACACCATAAGTATTAAGCTCGCGGCGGGCGTCGTCAATGCCACGATAAATTTCTTCCTTGAAAAAACCTTTCCATTGCGGAAGAATCACTCCAACCTTGCGAATTTTACGGCTGAAAGCAAGAGCACTCGCCGCTGCATTCGGTTTATAATCCAATTCTTTCATTACCTCAAGAATTCTTTCGCGAACTTCGGGGCGAACATTCGGGCGATTGTGTAAAACTCTGTCGACTGTGCCACGTGATACGCCTGCCATCCTCGCGACGGTATCAACTGTTATTCTCATAAAAATTCCTCCTATCGTTTGTAAGATTGTACAATTCCTTATTGAAACTGTCTACATAAAAAAACCGCGCAGATTTTCCCGCGCAGTCAGAAAGTTTTTTATATGGCGTAAAAGTTTCAAGCGGCTTTGCGAGCGGCGTCAATTTCTTTTTTGGTGACGACACCTTTTTTAATGAGTTCGTCGATCCACGCGCCGTGATGATGAACCGCGTAATCGGCGTGTATAGAGCCTTCCGTCATGCCGCGCAACGATTGAGGATTTTGTACGACGGCAAGATAAATGTACGCTAAAGCCGCCGCAAATCCTAAACCAGCCGCTATCGAGTGAATCGGAATCATCCAGGCGCGAATGGAATTATCAATAACGCCGTTGCCGACTCACATAATCAAGCCGCTAACGACGAGCACTAGCCACAAGAACGCTTGCAGGAGAATATTAATTTTTTCGCCGCCGTTGTAGACCTTCCACAAATCGATTAAGGCGGGCGTTTTCGGGTCTTTGGGCAAGCCGTAAACTTCAGGCGGCTCCGGCAAAACGTACATCATATGCGTACCGCCGACGCCGTTGGGGGGCACGCCGTAAAGTTGCGCGTTCGGGTGATTCATGCGATTTCTTTAAGACGCTCCTCAGCAAGTTTAATCATTGCGGATTTTGTCCCGAAGCTTATCGCCTCCGCCGTGCAAGTTTTCGCGCAGGAAGGAACCATGCCATGTTCAATCCTGTCAAAGCACAAATCGCATTTGGTAGATTTATTTCGTTCGGTATCAATTCGCGGAACGTTGAACGGGCAATTCGTTCTGCAATAGCCGCAACCGACGCATTTATTTTCGTCGATAACAACTGCGCCGCTCTCTTTTTTGGAAATCGCGCCTTCAGGACAGCCGAGCATACACGCGGGATTTTCGCAGTGCATACATTGAAATTTTATAAAATCCCAATGAAATTTGCCGCTCATGTCGGTGCGTTCTTTCATTTTTATTAAGTTCCACGTCGTGAAGCATTGCCATTTCTCTAACCATGTTTATCCCTCCTTTTTAGCCAACAGCTATTCTAATTCGACGGCTCCGCATTTATGAAGCCCGCGTTCCTCTGCAAGCAAATCTAAATGCAGTGTCGTCCAATCAAGCAGATAAATATTTTCCTCGTCCTGTAATTTCCGCTTTGTCCCGTCGACAGCCCTTTAAAGCCCCAATTATACGGCTGCCACGTAACGAAAACTTCTACGCCGCCAATGATAAGCGGATTAATTCGGTCGGTGACCATTGCTTTTTCCTTAATCTGCGCACGAATCGAACGAACAATAACTTCGTCGCCGCTCTTAATTCCGAGTTTTTCAGCAAGCTTTTTGGGCATTTCGATAAACGGTTCTTTGACAAGTTCGTTAAGCCAAGTGACGTGGCGGGTAATCGTGCCGCTACACCAATGCTCGCAAATGCTTGAACTGCACAGGACGTAGGGGAATTCGTCTTTAGTGCCGATTTTCTGCAAGTCAGGCATACGCGGATAAATTACGCACGGACTAAATTGCGCGTTCGGATTCATGTACAAGGCGTTTTTTGTCGGAGATTCGACAGGCTCATAAAATTCCGGAATTGGACCATCAACGGGCGTAGAGAAGCTGTCGCAGGTTTCGCCGTTCTCAACGTCTTTATAACTTGCCGCGAAAATTCTGCCGACGCCCTCGCCAACCATGCGGAACGGCTTTTGACCGACGGGCGTGTCTGGTGCGGCAGTCAAGCTTCCAACGTCGGGGCGGTCGTAGCCCTTCCACATTTTAGCGGCGGCGTCCCAACAAATAATTTTTTTGTCGGGATTAATCGGATTGCCGTGTTCGTCGCATGAGGCGCGATTGTAAAGCAAATGGATATTATCAGGCCACACCCAGCCATAATTCGGATAAATGCCCATGTTGCCTTCGTCCTCTTGCCCGCGCCGCTTCGCCATGTGAACGTTGCCTTCGCGCTCAAGGTACGAACACGCCGGCAAAAAGATTACTTCCGTCTGAATATCTTCCGGCTTAATCGGGTCGCCTTCGGGGCTGTCAGGGCGTTCCCATAAACTCGCCGTTTCGTTAAGATACAAATCCTCAACAATAACCGTGTCAAGTTTGCGTAAACCTCTGTGGACATTGCCCAAATTCGGATTGGAAACCATTGGATTTTGCCCCGCGAAGTAAATGCATTTCATCTTGCCTTCGATAGACTTTTCAAACTGGACGTAAATTGAATCGTTCTGCGTCGTGTTACGAACGGACAAAAGTCCAAAGCAATAATCATTTTCCTTTTTAGCGGCGTCGCCGAACCACGCCTTAAGCAAGTTTATTAAAAATTTTGCGCGGAAAGTGCCGGAGTTTTGACTTGCGAGCCGTCGATAAGCCCGATTGCGTCGGTGCGCTGA
>CAMJKR010000307.1 GCA_946406415.1 uncultured Selenomonadales bacterium
CCTTATATCCCCAGAGGCGGGGTCTTACGGCGCGTACGATAATTTTTCGTCCCGTGAAACATTTTATAAATATTTGGCAACAAATTTGCAACAAAATTATCTTTACCGAGCGACAAAACCGGACGCTGATTTTCTGCAACCATATGTCCAGCCGGCAAATTCTTCAACTTCACACCCGAAAGCACCAGGCAATAAGTTTGTATGCAATGTTGCTGAAAAGGATCCTCGCCGTGCGGAACGTTAGCATTGCAAACGACAAAATCGCCCGCCGTTACCGCGTATTCGTAATTGCCGACGATATAACGCCCGCTTTCTTCAGCAATGTACAAAAGCTCCAAAACATTTTCGTGCCGGTGAATCATGTGCGGATGCTTTAAACTGTATTCATTATCGACAAAAATTACATCCGTCAACTGAATTTGATTATCCATGAGCCTCCCCTCCCGCCGATATTTTAACTTGTCAACGTGGAAGGTGTTATTATAATCTTGATAAATTTTAGGTTGATTATCAGAATTTTTTAGGGGCGAATTATAAAATTTTGTAAAAAAAATCCCCCGCTACAAACGGAGGAAAATTTTTTATGTCACGAATTTTTTTCTAGCCATTTACGCGCAAGTTCAATTTGAATTTCAACTTGCTTAGGCGACGTTCCGCCTTGAGAATTTCGAGCGGCAACGCAAGTTTCAGGCTTAATCGCGTCGTAAATATCGGCGTCGAACAGCGGCGAGAACTTTTTAAATTCGTCGAGCGTCAAATCTTTAAGATAAATATTTTTCTCAATGCAATAGTGTACAAGCTTTCCTGCGACTTCGTGCGCTTGACGGAACGGCAAATTTTTCTTAACCAAATAATCTGCCGCGTCGGTTGCGTTGGAAAAATCCTCTTCGACTGCGCGGCGCATGTTTTCTTTGCGAACTTTCATTCCCGCGACAATCTGCGCGAAAACTGCCAGCGAAAATTTCACCGTGTCGAGCGCGTCGAATACGCCTTCCTTATCTTCCTGCAAGTCTTTGTTGTAAGCAAGCGGCAACGCCTTAACCGTCGTCAACAACGCCATTAAATGCCCGAAAACTCGTCCAGCCTTCCCGCGCACTAATTCCGGTACGTCGGGATTTTTTTTCTGCGGCATCATCGAGGAGCCTGTACAATGCGCGTCATCCAATTCGATAAAAGAAAATTCGCGACTGCACCATAAAATTATTTCCTCGCTGAAGCGCGACAAGTGCACCATTAAAATTGACGCCGCCGATAAAAATTCTAACAGATAATCCCTGTCGCTAACCGCGTCCAAACTATTGGAATAAATCGCGCCGAAATCTAATTCCTTAGCTACAAAATTTCTATCGATATTAAAAGTCGTACCAGCCAACGCACCGGCTCCGAGCGGCATAATATCTGCGCGGGCGTGAACTCCCTCAAAGCGGGCAAAATCCCTCTGCAACATGGAAAAATACGCCAGCAAGTGATGAGCAAACAAAATCGGTTGAGCGCGTTGCAAATGTGTATAGCCTGGGAAAATTACATCACGATTTTTTTCGGCGGCTTTAACCAGTTCGGTTTGCAATTCGAGAATTAACTTTTGAATCTCGCGAACTTGACGGCGGATATAAAGATGAGTATCAAGCGCGACTTGGTCGTTGCGACTGCGTGCCGTGTGAAGTCTACCGCCCGCCGCGCCGATTGTCTCCGTCAATGCCGCCTCAACGTTCATGTGAATATCTTCCAGCGCAACGCTAAATTCAAACTCGCCCGCGTCAATTTTTTGTAAAATTTCTTCAAGCCCCGCGCAGATTTTTTTAGCGTCCTCGTCGGAAATAATTTTCTGCGCCGCCAACATTTTCGCATGAGCAATCGAGCCGGCTATATCTTCGCGGTACATGCGCTTATCGAAATTTATTGATGCTTGGAACTCGTTAATCATTTCGTCGGTTGACCTCTCAAAGCGTCCGCCCCAAAGTTTTTCGCTCATGATTTTCAAACCCCCTTAATTGAATTACTCGGTAGATATTAACTTAAGCAGGGCGCGAAATTCTTTATAGGGCATTGGCAAAACTCCGGTGGAAATGTTATTGACAAGTCCCAAATTCGCGAGCAAAACGCTTATCATACGAGCGACTTCCTCAATGTCCTCTTTATCCTTAAATGCACCCGTAGCCATGACGTTTTGAGCGTCGTCCATAACCGCAACTACCGTTACATTTTTAAAAGGAATTTTTCGTAATTCCATTGGCTTATTTCTTATTGACAAGAGCACGAACTTTAAGCGGCAAGCCGAATAAATTTATAAATCCCGTCGCGTCGGCTTGATTGTAAACGTCGTCGTGTTCAAAGGTTACGAACTCTTGACTGTACAGCGAATACGGCGACTTGCTACCCGCCGAAATTATATTGCCCTTGTAAAGTTTCAATTTAACGGTGCCGGTGACTGTCTTTTGAGTTTCGTCAACAAACGCGGCAAGAGCTTCACGCAACGCGCAGAACCACATGCCGTCATAAACTAATTCGCCATATTTAATAGCAACGTGCTGTTTAAAGTGGAAAGTTGCGCGGTCGAGGCAGAGATATTCAAGTTCGCGGTGCGCGTAATAGAGAATGGAGCCGGCAGGATTTTCGTAAACGCCGCGGCTTTTCATACCGACCAAACGATTTTCGCAAATGTCGACGATACCAACGCCGTTGCGTGCGCCAATCTCGTTAAGTTTCGTAACGAGTTCAACCGCGCCGAGTTTTTCGCCATTGACGGCAACAGGAATTCCGGCTTCAAAGTCAACGGTAATTTCTTCGGGCTTATCGGGCGCATCTTCGGGCGCAACGCTGATAAGGAACATTTTATTTTGCGGCGCGTTCCAGGGATTTTCAAGATCGGAGCCTTCGTGCGACAAGTGCCAAATATTTCTGTCCATGCTGTAAGTTTTATTGGCGGTGGCAATCGGAATATCATGAGCTTTAGCGTATTCTATTTCGGATTCGCGGCTGTCGAGTTCCCATTCGCGCCACGGAGCAATAATTTTGAGTTCGGGAGCCAGAGCCTTAACCGTAAGTTCAAAGCGAACTTGATCATTGCCTTTACCCGTCGCACCATGAGCAACTGCGTCGCAACCTTCAGCAAGCGCAACTTCCACGAGTTTTTTAGCGATAATCGGGCGGGCAAAACTTGTGCCGAGCAAATATTTTTCCTCGTAAGTCGCGCCGGCTTTGAGCGTGGGGAATATGTAATTTTCGATGAAGTCACGCGTAAGGTCGGCAATAAAAACTTTCGACGCGCCGGACTTCAAAGCCTTGTCATGGACGGCGTTGAGTTCGTCGCCCTGCCCGACGTCCGCGCAGACTGCAACGACTTCGCAACCGTAATTTTCTTTGAGCCACGGAATAATGACGGAGGTATCGAGTCCGCCGCTGTAAGCGAGTGCAACTTTTTTGACAGTGTCTTTCATGTGAGTGATCTCCTCCAAAAATTTTTTAGTG
>CAMJKR010000308.1 GCA_946406415.1 uncultured Selenomonadales bacterium
AGACGCCTCGCGCATGTACACCGTCGGCGAAATTTCCCCCGAAGCGCAACGCTTAATCAACGTGACGCATGATATTATGGAGGCGGGAATTGCGGCGGCTAAGGCGTGGCATTTCGTCGGGGATATTGGCGCGGCTTGCGGTAAAATGGCGCACGATAACGGCTATTCGGTTGTCATAGATTTGGGCGGTCACGGCGTCGGGAAAAAATTTCACTTGGAACCGTTCGTAAGTCACAACTGCAAAGCTGATACCGGAATGTTGCTTGTGCCCGGCATTGTCTTAACGGTTGAGCCGATGATTAACGCGGGCAAAAGTAAGGTTACAACCGACCAAAACGACCATTGGACAGTTCGCACGGCGGACGGCAGTTTATCGGCGCAATGGGAGAAAACTATTCTGATAACGGAAAAAGGCGCGGAAGTTTTAGCTAGTTGAGGAGGTTGCGTTATGAAAAAAATTACGATGATTAAAATGAAGGGCTGTCCGTATTGCGCGGCGGCTTTCAAAGCGATTGACGAGCTTAAGAAAAATTATCCGGCGGCGGAGCTTGAAATTATCGACAAAAATTTTCAACCTGCCCTTGCCGAAAAGTTCACCGATTATTACTACGTGCCGAGCATGTATGTTGACGGCAAAAAAATTTACGAGGCGCATCCCGGCGAAAATTACGACGAGTGTTTTGCCAATGTAAAGAAAGTTTTCGAGGCGGCGCAATGAATAAGGCAGTAGTTCTCTCAAGCGGCGGGCTGGATTCGACGACGTGTCTAGCCATTGCCGTAAATAAATTCGGCGCGGCTAACGTTGCGGCTCTGTCAGTCTTTTATGGTCAACGCCACGTCAAGGAACTTGAAGCGGCTCACAATGTCGCCGAATTTTACAACGTCGCACAATACGAACTTGACGCCGCAGAAATTTTCCGCCACTCAAATTCCGCTTTGCTTAACACCTCAACCGAATCAATCGAAAAAAGTTCCTACGCCGCGCAGATTGAAAAAAATCATTCGCCGCGCATTGCAACCTACGTTCCCTTCCGCAATGGGCTTATGCTGTCTATGGCTGCAAGTTTTGCTGACGGGCTTTTTGATAATGATTCGATTGAACTTTATATCGGAGTGCACGCCGACGACAACGCGGAAGGTCATGCCTACGCCGATTGTAGCGCGAAATTTATTGCGTCAATGAGCGCGGCAATCCGAATCGGCACGTATGAAAAAATTCATCTCGTCGCGCCCTTCCTCTGTCAAAAAAAATCCGACGTTGTTAAAGCTGGTTTGGAGCTTAACGCGCCGTATCATTTAACTTGGAGCTGTTACGAGCGCGGCGATATTCCCTGCGGACAATGTGCAACTTGCATTGACAGAGCCAAAGCTTTTGCTTTAAACGGCGTCAAAGATCCCGCCTTAACCGAGCTGAAGAGAGAAAAATTTTTGTCCTTGCTATAAGCGCGGCGATTAGCTGAAAATTTTTAACGGCAAATCGCGTCAGCTGTTCTCCCGCTTTTAAAGCGGGTTGACGTAAAATTTTTCTTGTGTTAAACTGCGACAATCTTAACCTCAGCGCGGTTCGTCGACGCTCCAACGCGGACTTCGCTACAGGAAAAAAATTTACGCAGGAGGATTCGACATGTTAGACAAACAAGGAAAGCAGGAGATTATGGAGAAATTCGCAATGCACGAGGGCGACACCGGTTCCCCCGAAGTTCAAATCGCACTTTTGACGGCTCGCATTGCTTACCTCACCGAACACCTTAAAAAGCACAAAAAAGACCATCACTCGCGCCGCGGGCTGTTGAAAATGGTCGGTCAACGCCGCCGCCTTTTGAGCTACCTCAGCAAAAAAGACATCAACCGCTACCGCGAAATTCTCGCTCAACTCAATCTGCGCAAATAATTTTCTACATAAGCAAAAAAAACGGGACAGGCTTTAGGGCTTGTCTCGTTTTCGTTTAACAGAAAATTTTTCATGCCAATTATTTTTTCAATGCGATTCGAGCGTTAGGAAAGTTCAGCGTCGCAAAATAATCGTCGAGAGTTTCAGCGCGGCGAATCATTTCAACCTTGCCATTTTCGCGAATCAAAAGTTCCGCGCTCCTTAATTTGCCGTTGTAGTTGAAGCCCATAGCGTGCCCATGTGCGCCCGTGTCGTGAATAATCAGCACGTCGCCAACGTCGATATGCGGGAGGCGGCGGTCGATTGCGAACTTGTCATTGTTCTCGCAAAGGGAGCCTGTCACGTCGTAAATTTCATCACAAGGCGCGTCCTCTTTACCTAAAATCGTAATGTGATGATAGGCGTCGTAAAGCGCGGGACGCATTAAATCCGACATGCAAGAATCTAAGCCGACGTAACTTTTATAAGTATTTTTTTTATGCAAAACAGTCGAAACAAGCCAACCGGCTGGTCCCGTCATAGCACGCCCGCTTTCCATAGCCAGGCGCACATTGCCTAAACCATTTGGAACCAAAATTTCATAGAAAAGTTTTTTAATGCCGTCGCCGACCATTTTTAAATCAACGGGCAATTCGTCGGGAAGATAAGGAATACCTAAGCCGCCGCCTAA
Organism: uncultured Selenomonadales bacterium; assembly: GCA_946406415.1. Taxonomy (GTDB): domain Bacteria; phylum Bacillota; class Negativicutes; order Selenomonadales; family Selenomonadaceae; genus Quinella. The sequence goes on from CAMJKR010000308.1 coordinate 2,562, forward strand.
GTTTATGAACTCAAAATTTATTCCGAGCTGATTTTTAATCTTAGCGGCAAGCTCAAACATAATCCGCGCCGTGTAAATAAATGTCGACGCCTTGCGCTCATTGGAGGCAATCATCGTGTGCAAGCCGAATCGAGAAATTCCTTTATAGCGGCAAATTTTATAAGCCTCAAAAATCTGATTGCGCGTGAGTCCGTACTTAGCCTCAGCAGGACGCCCGATTATATCGTTGCCATCGTTCATAATGTCGGCAGGATTATAGCGGAAGGAAATTATTTTGGGCAAGCGGGCGTTGCGTTCAAGATAATCAATGTGGGTTATGTCGTCGAGATTAATAATCGCGCCGAGTTCCAAAGCTTTACGAAATTCTACAGCGGGCGTGTCGTTTGAAGTTAGAATAATTTTTTCGCCGACAACGCCAGCCGCTTTGCTGATAAAAAGTTCGGCGATTGAACTGCAATCAGTGCCCGCGCCATCACGAGCTAAAATTTCGACAATGTAAGGATTGGGCGTCGCCTTAACGGCAAAATGTTCGCGGAAGTCGGGTGCCCACGCAAATGCCTCGCGCAACTTCCTAAAATTTTCACGGATATTTTTTTCGTCGTAAATATGGAAGGGCGTCGGGAATTTTTTTATTACCTCGCGCAGAGCGACTTCGGTTAAGGGAAAAGTTTTCGGTGTGTGGAAAGTTTCCGCGTGGTTTTCGTTAGTCATTATAAACGCCTCCGAAAAGATTTTTGTATACACGTTAATTATATCAAAAATTTTCAACAAGGGAAGAGCCAACTAAAACGGCTAAAAATTTTTCAACGGAATTGGGGCTTTTCAGTTTCTGCGTTCTGATATAAACTATACAAAAATTGCAAAGGAGCTGAGGTTATGGCGAACGATTACGACTTT
>CAMJKR010000309.1 GCA_946406415.1 uncultured Selenomonadales bacterium
CGGAGCCTTTGCCCGCCGTGATTGTATTTTCCGAGTTCTTGAGGTCTTTGTCCGCGATAACTGTATTTCTGCCGCCGCCGACGTCTATCAGTGATTTACTGCTACTTTCGATTGAAACGCGGTCATTGCCGTCTTTAGCGTAAATTTCGCCTTCCGTCATGTAACCGGTAATGGAAATTTGATTATCGCCCGCGCCAGCTGATATAGACGTTATCCAATCAATCCAACCGTCACCATAATCATTACCGTAAGCATCTTGATGCCAAACATGGATTTTTTCGCCGCCGCCGGTGATAATTGTATCGTTACCGGAACCTGCGCTTATCGAGGACAATTCGACAGTGCTGTTATTAATGTAGTTATTGCCGTCGCCCGCGTAAATAAAGTTGTGATACTGTTGACCTGCGGTTTCGCTTTCGTCCATTTGGATAGTATCGTTGCCGCCGTAGCCGTTGATTGTCACCCTAACACCGCTGTTGATGATTAGGTCAGCCGCGCTAGTCCCGTCAATCACAGTGTCGGAAACTTTGTTGTTAAAGAAAACACAAATTACAAACGGATTATAAAACGATAAATAAAACTATACAAGATATTACGTTAAAAATTTTTAAAATCCAAATTCCGGTTTGCAATTCCGCCGCCGCTGTTATATCATAGGCAAAACACAATCGAGCGGGTGATTTTTTTGGTTTATCTTTTGAAATTCGGAGCAAGTTGGATTCTGCCGCCGGGAATTTTTATAATCTTATCAATCGCGCTGTGTGCAAAACTTTTTAAAATCAGTAGGAAACTTTCAGCTGTGGTTTTGCTCGTCACGTTAATTTTTTATCTGCTGTGTACAAGTTTAGTTGCAGAAAGGCTAATGGGTTGGTTGGAAGAAATGCACACGCCGCCCGTGCAGGTCGAAACTTCAGGCGCAGATGTGATTGTTTTGCTCGGAGGCGGTGCGATTAGTCAAGTGCCAGACGTTGACGGCGTGGGGGCATTGTGCGCCAGTCCTGCCAATAGATTGTTAACGGCAGTCAGACTGCAAAAAATGTTAAACGTGCCAATTTTGGTTAGCGGCGGGCAAGTCTACAGTGATTCGGGTCCGGAGGCTGAAATTTCTGCCAGAGTTTTAAAATCGCTGGGGGTGCCTGAAGATAAAATCTTAACTGAAACAAAAAGCATTAACACTTCGCAGAACGCCCGCTACACTTCCGCCATTTTGCGCGAAAAAAATTTTACTAAGCCGCTGCTCGTGACTAGTGCCTTTCACATGAACCGCGCCATGTTAAACTTTAACTTGCAAAGATTTAAACCAATAGCTTACCCGACAGATTTTACCGTTACGCACAATCCGACTTTCCACTACACGAAATTACGCCCGCAAGCTGAAGCACTCCTTTTGAACGTGACAGTTATGCAGGAATTGTTGCGGACTTGTGTAACTGAAATTCTTGGCATTTGAGGCGATGACATGAAAAAATTTTTATTGATAGCGGCGATAATTTTTTTTAGCAGTTCAATCTGCGCGGCTGAAAACTTGAAATTTATCGACGCAATGGAAAACACCGGCTATTACTACGACGCAGACAGCGTGCACACCGAAAGCAGTAGCGTCTTCAAAGTTAAAATGGCGGTTATCAAGGCGAATTTTAATCGCATGTATACCTACGACGTGCGCATAACTCACACGAGCCGCACTTATGAAATTTTATCGTCGCAAATTCTTTCCTACGATACGCGAGCAGTTTTGGAATCTAACAATTCACGACGCCCGCCGCAACGATACTCCGATAAGTCAGAAATGGGGCAAATGGTTCGGTTGATACTATATGGTGAGTAAAAAAATTCCCCTACGAATTTCGCAGGGGATTTTATTTTTGTCGTGTACGATTATTTTTTACGAACCATATCGACTTTATCTTTACCGGTCTTGTAAGTCACCTTTTCGACATGACGCTTGTAAATTCGCGCCGCCTTTTGTTTTTCTTCAAGCAAGCGTCTTTCTTCCTTGCTCAAATTTTTCTTAGCAGTCTCGTCTAACTGTTTGAAGAAATCCTCAGCCGCCTTGCCATAATCTTTGGCGGTCTTGTCGAGGACGTTGCTTTGAATGCTGTAGGTATACATAAGCTTAGAATCGGCAGCGTTGTAAAGGTAGAAGAACAGCCACGGACGCTTTGAATTGTTGGTTACAGTCGTGATAACGTAAGTATCGGCGTAGCGACCAATATTTTGATTGTAAACTTTTTCCGCCTCAACCACGTCCAAAGAGTGAATGTCAACGCCGGTATCGCGACGAATGGCGGAGGCAACGTCTTCATACGAGACAATTTCGCGGCTTGAAGTGAATCTGCCCGCGTTGTAAATGTCTCTTGCCAAGTCGTAAATATCGGGTTCGGCGTCTTCTATCTTGTAGTAATTCGGGAAGGCAATCGCAATTTTTTTTACGGCTCCCAAGTTAGCATCGTCCTCAATATTTTCCTCGTAAGCCGCCAGCGCAATCGACGAAGTAACAAACACCGCCAGCATTGCCAGCGCGGCTAAAAATTTTTTCATGGTAAGTCTCCTTTAATTTCTACTTTTAAACTCGTCGGGGTTGACGCGCACGGCTTTACCTTCCTCAAGCAATTTGTAAAAAGTTTTCGTGTGCATTCTCTTGCGCTTATATTCGCCGTCTAAAAAGTAAGCCAGCCCGCCTGCTATTCCCTCGTACAAAATGTAAACAAGATATTTCCCGTCCTCGTTGCGTGCCACGCCGTACTTTTCAAACTTCAACATGTCTTTTTCGTATCTGGTCATTTTAGTAAACCGTGTGCTTTGAGTGCCGTTTTAATTTGTTCGAGGTGTTTAGGTTCAGGCTCGCACAGCGGCATCCGCAATTCTCCGACGTTCCAGCCCATAAGCCGCATTGCAACTTTGACGGGAATCGGATTGACTTCGCAAAAGAGCGCATCGATTAAATCGCAGTAATCAACTTGCAGACGCGACGCCTCCGCAACTTTGCCGTCGAAATAATTTTGGCAAATCATATGCGTATCATACGGCGCGACGTTGGCGAGGACGGAAATAACGCCACTGCCGCCGAGCGCAAGAATCGGGACAATTTGATCGTCGTTGCCGGAATAAATCGCTAAATCATCACCGCAAAGTTTGCGCGTCCGAAGAATGCCTGTAAAATCTCCGCCGGCTTCTTTGGCGGCAACAATACGCGGGTGTTTGGAAAGTTTAAAATAACTGTCCGGCGAAATGGTGACGCCTGTACGCCCCGGCACGTTGTAGAGAATCGAGGGAATGTTAATGCTGTCAGCGATTTTCAAGTAGTGCGCAACGAGTCCTGCTTGCGTGCACTTGTTGTAGTAAGGCGTGACCAAAAGAACAGCTTGCGCTCCGACTTTTTCCGCGTATTTGGAAAGTTCGATGGAATAAGCCGTATCGTTGGAGCCGGTG
>CAMJKR010000310.1 GCA_946406415.1 uncultured Selenomonadales bacterium
TACGGAACCACAGCTCGAAAGTTTTACCGACTTAAAATCTGCGCGGCACCCGCTTATTGATTCAAACGCCGTAATTCCGATTGACATTCAGCTTGGTGAAAATTTTTCAATGCTTTTGGTTACAGGACCGAACACCGGCGGCAAAACCGTTTCCATGAAAACTTTAGGACTTTTGGCTTTGATGACGCAATCGGGATTGTACATTCCTGCGGCAAGCGGCTCGCGTATTGCAGTCTTTACGAATATTTTCGCGGATATTGGCGACGAACAGTCCATTGAGCAGAGCTTATCGACTTTCTCCGCGCACATGAAAAAAATTGTTGCGATTCTCGACGAAGTTACACCGACGGATTTAGTTTTGCTCGACGAAATTGGCGCCGGCACCGACCCCGACGAGGGTGCGGCTCTTGCAATGTCGATTTTGGAACGGCTTTTGCAAATCGGCGCGGCTACAATCGCTACAACGCACTACTCCGAGCTGAAAACTTTTGCCTACTCGACTGACGGTATCGAAAATGCTTGCGTAGAATTTGATTCTGAAACTCTTCGCCCGACTTACCGCCTGTTAATCGGCATTCCAGGCGCGAGCAACGCTTTTGCTATCAGTCAACGCTTGGGACTGCCGCAAAGTTTGATTCTTCGCGCTAAACAACTTATCACTGCAGACCACGCCAATTTTGAACAAGTTATTTCCGAACTTGAGAACGAACGCATGATTTTTGAACAGCGCAACGCAGAAATTTTTGAGCGTCAACAGCAAGTTATAAAGCACGAGAAAAAAATTGCCGAAATGCGCGACGAAATTGCTAAGACGAAAGGCGACATTATCCGCAAGGCTAAAGAAAAATCCGCCGCCATGATTCGTGAAACTAAACGCGAGGCAGAGGAAATTATCGCCGCGCTTAAAGAACAATTCGACGATTCGGGCGTTAAACGTCGTCAACAAGTTATTCAGCAGGCGCGAGATAAATTGCGCGAGGCGGAAATTGATTCATCAACAGGAATTATAGCTGATAAATTCGTTGGCACGCGCATTAATAAAAAAAATCTTGCCGTCGGTGATACCGTTTATGTAAAATCGCTCGACCAAAAGGGTACAATCCTCGCCATTGAAGACGATTCTTTGAGCGTTCAAATCGGCTCCATGCGCACCAAAGTTAAAATTTCCGCGTGCAGATTCGTCAGCCACAATCAACAGCAAAATATTTCTCCGCTCGTCATGAATCAAAATCGCGGTTCATTCGGACTTTTGCAAAAAACTGCCACCGCTACTAGAAGTTTGGATATTCGCGGAATGACAGTCGACGAGGCAGAACTTGTTTGCGGCAAATTTATCGACGACGCGCAACTTTCTGGTCTCAAGCAAATTTTAATCATTCACGGCAAAGGAACAGGCGCACTAAGAAAAGGCGTACAAGATTTTCTGCGGATAAATAATTCCGTCGCAAGTTTTCAATTCGCCGACCAAGACGAAGGCGGCACCGGCGCAACTCTCGTTACCGTTAAATAAAAAAAATGGTCTTACTCAAATTAAGAGTAAAACCTTTTTTTTTGTTAAGGAAAAAATTTTTACACTTCAACAATAATCGGTAAAATCATCGGGCGGCGTCGTGTCTGCTCAAAAAGAAATTGCGCTAAGGTGTCGCGAATATTTAGCTTTATCGTTAGCCAATCGGAAAGTTGGTCTTCTCTGCAGCGTCGGAGAACGTGGAAAACACGAGAGCGCGCCTCGTCCATAAGTTGTTCGGATTCGCGGACGTAGACGAAACCACGCGACACAATGTCGGGACCGGAAATAATTCTGCCGGAAGCGCGGTTCATAGTCACGACGACAATTAAAATTCCGTCTTGAGAAAGTTGACGGCGGTCGCGCAGAACAATATTGCCCACGTCGCCGACACCAAGCCCGTCAACCATAATCACGCCCGCATTGACATGCCCAGCAATTTTGCCGCTGTCACGTGTCAATTCAATTACCGCGCCATTTTCGCCGACCAAAATATTTTCGCGGTTCATGCCCATTTCTTCAGCAAGTTTGGCGTGCGAAAATAAATGGTGGAGTTCGCCGTGAACAGGCATAAAAAATTTCGGCTTAATAAGATTATGAATCAAGCGCAATTCGTCGCGGGAGGCGTGCCCCGATACGTGAATTCCCTCATCGCGGCGGTGCACAACATTTGCGCCAAGTCGCAGTAGATTATCAACGGTTTTGGCAACGAGTTTTTCATTGCCGGGAATTGGCGTGGCGGAAATAATTACAGTGTCGCCGGGTATAACGTCAACTTGTCTGTGGTCGCTCATTGCCATACGCGTCAACGCGCTCATCGGCTCGCCTTGACTGCCCGTCGTTATGATTACAATTTTATTAGCGGGATAACTTCTAATGTCTTCAATGTCGATAATAGTGCCTTCGGGCGCGTGCAAATAGCCGAATTCAATAGAAGTGTTGACGACGTTAACCATACTGCGCCCCAAAATCGCCACGCGCCGCCGATAACGAATTGCCGTATCAATCGCCTGCTGAATCCTGTGGACGTTCGAGGAAAATGTCGCGACGATAATTCTGCCTGGCGCACTTTGAAAAACGCGATTAAATGCCGCGCCAACAGTCCGCTCGCTTGGCGTGTGACCTTCCTTTTCGGCGTTGGTTGAATCCGCCATTAACAACAGAACTCCACGCGCTCCCAAATCGGCAAAGCGGCGGAAGTCAGTCATTTTCCCATCAATCGGCGTATAATCCAGTTTAAAATCGCCTGTGTGGACAATCATGCCGACGGGTGTTTTAATCGACAAGCCGACAGAATCGGGGATTGAGTGATTCACGCGAATAAAGCCGACGCTGAAACAACCTATCATGACAATTTCGCCACTTGACACCGCACGCAAATTTCTGCACTCAACGCCATCTTCTTTGAGCCGCCCAGATAAAATTCCGAGTGTAAGTTTCGTACCATAAACGGGAACGGTAAGTTTTTTCAAGATATACGGCAACGCGCCTATGTGGTCTTCGTGTCCATGAGTTAAGATTATCGCCTTAAGGCAACTTTTATTTTCCAAAACGTAAGAAATATCAGGGATAACGAGGTCGATTCCGAGCATATCATTTTCGGGGAACATAAGCCCCGCGTCAATCATAATCATTTCGTCGCCGTAGCGAATAATTGTCATGTTTTTTCCGATTTCGCCCAGCCCGCCCAGCGGAATTATTTTTAGTTTGTTATCACCTCGTTGGTCACTTCTCAAATAAAATCTCCTCCTTGTTTTAAAAATTTTTCCGAACTCTCAACGCTTAAAGCATTGTATCAAATCGTCGAGGGCAATGCAATTTTAATTTTTTTGAATGTTTTGGACTGTCTTTTAAGCTCCGTTAATTGACGGGGCTTTTTTGTTTGCTTAGACGTGTTATAATCAAAAAAAT
>CAMJKR010000311.1 GCA_946406415.1 uncultured Selenomonadales bacterium
ATCGCCCTGAACCGCCTAAAGACGCTAACGGTAATCCTATGGCTCCGCCCAATGGCGACAACTCTAATCGCCCTGAACCGCCTAAAGACGCTAACGGTAATCCTATGGCTCCGCCCAATGGTAATCAACAATAAAGATAAATCTACGTAAGCAAAATTTTAATCCTGTCACGCGGCAGGATTTTTTTTGCCTTTACGACGGAAAAATTTTATAATCGGCACGAGGTGAATCAAATTGAAACTTTACATAGCAGAAAAACCGTCAATGGCGCGTGAACTTGCCGCTTGCTTGAAAAATCCTCAAAATGGCAACGGCTTTATAAAAACTTCGGGCGGAATAGTAACATGGTTGTTTGGTCACGTCTTGCAACAAGTTGAGCCAGAAACTTACGACCCTAAATATAAAATGTGGCGAGCAGAGGACTTGCCGATAGTCCCGAAAAATTGGAAAATGCAAGTCAATCCGTCGACAGTTAAGCAATTCCAAATCGTCAAGCGATTGATAGGCGAGGCAGATGAAATAATTCATGCCGGCGACCCCGACCGCGAAGGTCAACTGCTCGTCGATGAAGTTTTAGATTTTGTAGGAAATAAAAAGCCCGTCAAGCGAATTTTGCTAAACGCGCTCGACGAGACCAGCATTTTACGCGCCAATAAAAATCTCCGCGACAACACAGAATTTTTTAATCTCAAGCAGTCAGCACTAGCAAGAAGCCGCGCAGATTGGTTAATCGGCATGAATCTTTCACGGGCTTATACGTTGGCGGCAAGGCGGCTCGGTTATCATGATTTGCTTTTACCGATTGGTCGTGTGAAAACTCCGACGCTAGGATTAGTTGTGCGCCGTGAACGCGAGATTAAAAATTTCAAGCCCGTAGATTTTTTTAACATTAAGGCGACGTTCGCGCATGTTAACGGAGATTTTATCGCGCAATTCAAGCCGTCGAAGGAAATGTTAGACTTGCCCGCCTTCGACAGCGAGGGCAGATTGATTGATAAAAATTTTGCCGAAGAGCTGATTAAAAAATTCTCAGCCGCGCCGCTCGACGGAAAAATTTCTTCCTACAAGACGACCGAAAAAAAAGAATCGCAACCATTGCCGTTTTCGCTGTCAAGTTTGCAAGTGGCGGCAGGCAAGGCGTTCGGTTACACTCCGCAACAAGTTTTGGACGCCGCGCAGAATCTTTACGAAAAAAAATTTACGAGTTATCCGCGCTCCGATTGTGAATTTTTGCCGACGACGCAATTTCGGGACGCGCAGAGGATTTTAAATAATCTTACGAATTCCAGTAACGAAAGCTTAAAAAAATTGTCCATGCACGCGAACGCCACGATTAAAAGCCGCGCTTGGAACGATAAAAAAATTTCAGCTCACCATGCGATTATTCCGACGCAAAAACCGTTAAGCGGACAATTACCCGTTGTTGAACTTAACGTTTACAATCTGATTGCCAAAAATTACGCTGTGCAATTTTATCCGCCGCATGTCTACGACGAGACCGTTGTTGCTGTCAATTACAAAAATGAAACATTTACGGCGCGTGGTAAAGTCGTTAAGCAACTCGGTTGGCGGGAATTTTACGTTGCGCCCAAAGTCAAAGCCGACGACGAAAGCGATACACTTTTGCCGCGAATGAAAACCGGCGACAACGTTACACATAAAAAATCCGAACTTAAACAAAGTGTGACTAAGCCTCCGCAACGTTTTACCTCGTCGAGCTTGGTGCAGGGCATGAAGGATATTCATAAGTACGTTAAAAATCCCGACGCCAAAAAGCAACTCAAGGACGTTTACGGAATTGGAACGGAGGCAACGCGGGCGGCGATTATCGACGACTTGACTAAGCGCGGCTTCTTAAAAGTCGTCAAGAAAACTTTATATCCGACAGAAAAGGCGTATCTTTTGATTGACGCTTTGCCCGATGATATGACTTATCCCGACGCGACGGCGATTTGGGAAGATAAATTGCACTCCATGAGCGCGGGTGACGGCACTTTGGAAGATTTTTTAGCGGGGCAAGTGAAATTTACGAGTAAACTCTGCGCGGCGGCGAAAACTGCTAAATTTGCTGAAGCGCAAGGAGTTTTTAAATGTCCCCAATGCGGCTCTGCCCTCGTTAAACGTACGACTCAAGGCAGAGAATTTTGGGGTTGTGCGAATTATCCCGAATGCAAAACGGCGTTTGACGACGCGGACGGCAAGCCCGACTTTGACGGCAAATTTCGAGCGGCGCGATTGATTAAAGAAGGTGCTCCGACCTGTCCAAATTGCGGCTCTGCTCTCGTCAAGCGCAACAGCAAGAACGGCGAATTTTGGGGTTGTAGTGCTTATCCGAAATGTCGCACGTCGTTTGACGACAAAAACGGTAAGCCCGATTTCGACGGCAAAAAATTTCCCGGTACAAAAAGTTTTAATGCGTCCAATGATTTTAATCCCGCCGAATTCACGCCGATAATTTCTTCCGCCGACTTCAGCTCAAAATAATTTTGCCCGCGCTCTTAAGTTTCCATTTGTCGCCAACGAGTTCAAAAGTTGCCGCCCGCTCAACGCGAATTCTGGAATAAGTGCCGCCCTCAAAATTTGATTCAAAAACTAATCCGAACGCCCGTTCCGCGTGATGATTTTCCGTGTAAGTTTTAAGATTGGGAACGACCGCAAAAAAATTTTCTTCGACGTTGCAAGCCCAAAAATCACCGCTCGCAATGCTTGACGCTTCGGAAAATTTCGGCGCAAGTTTCGGGCGATTCATACGCTCCTCGACATTTGCACAAGTAAAAGCACGCACTTTATAACGACGTAAAAATTTTTCCCGCGCTTGACGACCGCTGAACCCTCTTAATTTTTCCAGCGCGTTAAAATCGTTAACAAAATTTTCTCCGACGGAAATTTCCTCGTTCGGAGATTTTTTTTCGGCGGAAGAAATTTTTATTTGCGCACGACTTGAACTCAAGCTCGGCAATAAAAATTTCAATTCACCAATAAAGACCGGCTCAACCAAAAGTTTCTTAACGTCGCGACCTTTTTTATCAACGAAAAAATTATTTGCGTCGCGGATAAGCTCTTCCTCGTCAAAAGTAATTCCTTCCGCCCAAAGTTTTTGCGCGGCGTTAAATCGATTGACAAAAATTTTAAACTCGCGCAAGCTGTCAACAGTAATTCCTTCCGAAATGTCATGTGCACTGATAAACGCGCCCGCCGATTGATTTTCTCCGCTCTGAACGAAATCCGCGCCCGCCAATACCGCCGAATAAATTATATCGTCAGCCTCGCCGAATATTTCCCGATTGATTCGCGCCTCGTCAAAAAATTCTTCGTCGTTGGCAGGTTTTTCAACTATCATGCCCGCCGCGACCTCAATTTTCGGTTGCGGACTCAAATGCAAATAAAATTTTTTATAACTCTCAAGCCCGCTC
>CAMJKR010000312.1 GCA_946406415.1 uncultured Selenomonadales bacterium
TTGAGCAACTGATTGAGGCGATTAACCGCATTTAATTTTGTAGTCTACGTGTAGTCTACGTAGCGCACTTTAGCGAAACGTAGCGAACTTAAAATGGCGTAACTGCGCGGAGTTTGGCGTTATTACGCGCTTCGTTTTTCAGCTATTTTTAATAAACATATAAAAAAGACCGGTGATAAAATTCAGCGATTTTTTGCTTTGGAATAAACGCACGACGCAAAAAAGACTGGCGATAAATTTCACCAGTCTTTTAAATTGACGTCAGTATTGTCTGTTAAAAACCGTTCCGCGCAACCCCGCCGACTCGATTAAGTCGTAGGAACGCACCGCGCTGTTTTGTCGCCGCGATTTGTTCAGCCACGCCTTAGCCCGATAAATTATCTGCTTGTCCATAGGAATTATTTGTTCAATCATTTTCTTGCATTCCTCAGAGTCGCGATAATCGTTTTTGGGCAGTGCCTTCATTTTTTCAATAAGCCGGTCACGTTGGTCGACAAGTTCCATAAACAATTCGCTGTCTTTCTGGTCGCTAAACTTTAAAAGCTCCTTTGTCAACGCGAAATATTTTTGCCAAAGCGTTCGTGCTTGTTTTAGAGTCTCTTCTTTATCGACCGTCAATTTGTCGTCATGCATAACCTTTGCCGCCCGTGCCTTCGCCACGCTCAATCCTGGCAGTCTTCATTGCCTGGAACCAAGCGTCGCGCAACTCGGTAATAATTCCCTTTGCCTCATCAATTTGCGCCAAATCGTTCTTGATATTGCCCTCAACCAGTCTATCATAAACATAGTTGTAAAGCGGGAGCAACTGGTGAGAAATTTCGTAATCAAAATTCAACGTCAAACGAAACTCGGAAATTATCCGCTGCGCCCTCTGCAACATGTTATTAGCTTCCTCGTAATTTTTTTGTTCGAGAGCTGTTTTGCCGTCGTCAATAAATTTCAGACAGCCATTGTACAGCATAAGCGTTAAATGTTCCGGCGGCGCATTCAAAATTCTCTGTTGCCTGTAAGCCTCTGCCGCGTTCACCATATATCACATCAACTCCTATTGGCAAATTGAATTGCCTTATTGCCCGCTACTGCCCATAACGTAGTTCAGTTGCATGCCCAACTTAGCAAGCGTGGACTCCATATTGTCATACTTTTTATAGAGCGCGTCTTCAAAGGTATTCATTGCACGTTTAAAGTTGCTCATCTTGGTTTGCAGGTTGCGCAAGAGGGTATTCAAGTCGCTGTCTTCGGTAATGTCCGCTGAGGAGCCTGCGCGGTCTTTAATGAGTTTGTTAGCCTCAACGAAAATATCGCCGAGACGCTGAGCAATACCGTTGCCGTTGGATTTGTTCGTTACTGTGACTCTGCCACTGGCATCCGTTTCCGTTTGATAAACCGCGCTGGCACTATTAGTGGTAGTGCTTTCGAGTTTAGCAAAGACATTGTAAACGGCGTCGGGATCATTGGCGAGCGCAGTTTTGAGTTTATCCTCGTCAAGAACTAACTGTCCTTTAATGCCCGTCGTAGAAATGCCCAAGCTGTAAATTGAATTGTATTTGCCCTCGATACCGTCGACAGTTTCAGAAACCGCGCTACGCATGCTTTGAATAACCTTGCCGAGCGTCGAATCGTGATAAAGCAAACCCGCCTTAGCTTTCTGTTCCCATTTCTCAATCTGGTCGTCTTTCATCTGGTCTCTTTGCGATTGAGTGAGCGGCTTGTAATCAGAATTCGGCTTTTCGTCATACTTCGCATAGAGGTCGGCAAGGAGCTTGTTGTAATCAGTAACGAAACTCTTAACCTTGTCCATAATCGAATCGGTATCCTGCGTGACGGAAACGGTTGCGGCGTTCAGGGCTGTAATATTGCCGTCAGAATCTTTAGTTGCGGTTTGATTGAGTGCGGTATAGGTGACGCCGCCAACGGTAACTCTATTGTCAGTTGTCGTGTAATCTATGCCGTCGACGTTGATTGTGCCGCTCTTGCCTGCCGCCGTAAAAGACCATTTCTCGCTACCATCGGTGTTTGTTCCACCCGCACTGCCTTGTCCGGTAAGAAGTTCAAAGGTCTTAGACTCGTCAATCTCGCCGCTTATGGACTGCTTAAGATTCAACTCATTAAAGAAACCCATTGCAACCGAACCCGCATAAAGATTGGTGCCGTTGTTGTCGTAGGTTTCAATTCTGATATTGTTGTCTGCGCCGCCCTGCTTGTTATAGAGCGTAAATTGATCTTGGACGCTATCATAAGAAGCCCTAATGTTAAGACCTGTCGCATTGATTCGCGACGCCAAATCGTTTAAAGTGACGCCGTTCATTATTTCTTGATAAGTAAAAGTGATTTCCGCTTTTTTAAGTATCTCTTTGCCAGACGCGTCTTTTTTAACATTGCCGTCAGCGTCTTTCTCCATAGTAACGCCGTCGCTTATCTTGAAAGCTATAGCATTATTCGTTAAAGCAACATCACCAGTAACGTAGTTTTTACCATCGTCCTGCCATACGCCATTATCATAACCGGCTATGCCATTCCTCAGCGTTGTAGCAGAAACTTTTGTTCCGTCGCTACTCAACGTCAAGTTGCTGAAGAGAATATCCTTGAGGTAAATGCTATCAGAAGAATAAGTATCCGAGCCGGTGTTGATACGCTTAATGGCGTCCTTTTCGCTGATAAGGTAAGCGTTTGAACTAAGATCCGAAACGGCAACTTTGTGATTCATAAGACCCGCAGTGGAATTCGCCGTAACTTTGACCGCCGCGCTGGAACTTTCCGCGCTCCTGGCATTCATAGTCGTCGACATTTTATACTGCGAAAGGGTAGACGCATTGAACGTAGTGATTTTGTTGTTAAGTTCGAGGTAGTCAGCTTTAATCCACTCGTTCTTAGTGAACTTTTGAGCCATCTTGTCGTATTCGTTTTGGCGACTCATCATGCCGACTTTAACCATCGACTCGACGTCTATGCCCGAACCCGACAAGCCATAAATTCCATTGACACCCATGGTAATCCCTCCTTAGAAAGGGCGTCTGTTTAAACCATCCTGTTAACAAACACGCCCCGCATTTGTTGCGAGTTTTCGGCATTTTGTTCAGCCTTAATCATGTTTTCGAGCATTTCTTCGGACGGAAATTCCCTGATAACTTTCCCGCTATCCTTGTCGACAACCTTAACATTGATCATATTGGCTTCTTTGTTGTAGTTCAATTCAAGGTTGCAGTCAATTTTGTCCATAAGCTCGTTGAAAGCATCGGTTATTTGGCTGACGGTTTCTTCCGGAACTGTACCGGGCGCAAAGAGGGGTTGCTGTTCTTTCTGCTCTTCCTTCTCTGCGGGCGTCAACACCTTGTCTACGGGTTGCGGGGCTACGGGTCTAATTTGCGCGAAGTCCTGTTCTCCGACCGGTTTTGTGCTGG
>CAMJKR010000313.1 GCA_946406415.1 uncultured Selenomonadales bacterium
GGAATAATCATGCGAGAACGTTCAAGCAACGGGATAAATTGCATGGGCGCAACAACGGAGCCGTCCCTGTCGTACCAGCGCAAAAGAGCTTCCGCGCCAACGAGCTTGCCGGTTTTAGCGTCGACTTGCGGCTGATAGCAAAGGAAGAAATCTTCGCAACCGCGTGCGATTGAATTCTGCATGAGGTTTTGCATACCAATATCATAACGCCAACGGTCATAATATTCCGTGTCGAAGAAGGCAACTTGGTCTTTACCTTTTTGGCGAGCAAACTCAAGAGCAACTTCAGCGTAGCGCGTCAAGTTAATCACGTCGTCCGCGTCGTCAGGATAGAATGCCGCGCCGCCCGACGCCGTACAGAAAATTGTATCTTCAATGTTGCGAATTTCACGCATGCAAAGTTGAATGCTTGAGAAAATAATTTCAATTTCTTCGGGATAAACGTCCGAGACGTAAAAGGCGAACATGTCGTTATCGAGCTTGTAAAGGCGGATATCCGGCGGCAAAATGTTCGTAATGTCTTGTGCAAGTTGTTTTAATGCGTTGTCGCCGAATTCGTAGCCATAAGTTTCGCTGATAAGTTGGAAGTTATCAAGCTCGACGAAAATAACCGCGCCGCGAGCATTGGGCGAACTGTTCAATTCTTTTCGCAGGTCGGAGTAAAAAGCGTTGCGATTGAGTAGCCCTGTAACATAGTCGGCTTTAAGTTTTAAGTCCATGCGAGCAATCACGCCCGCGACAAGTTCAGGTTGTCCGAATTCATCTGCGCCCGCCGTCATACGAAGTGACACCCAGCCGTATTCGCCGTTGCGATTGAGCAAGCGGAATTCGCCAAAAATTTCTACGCCGGGCGTTGCCGAATCGAGTTGCGCCATTGCGTCTTCCAAAATTTCGCGGTCGTCGTGCCAGATAAACGGCGTTAAGAGCGTCGCAAAATCTTCAACGATAGCATCGGGGAAGTTGAAGTCGCGCACAAAATTTTTCGACAACATGACTTGCCCTGTGCTTACGTCCATTGCAAAAAGATATTCGTCTGCAGAATTTTGCAGGGCGTCAAAATAAGTTTTGATTCGGCTCAACGGTGAGTCGTCGCCGAGTTCAAGAAATAAATTTGTGTTCATAGTCATTCTTCCTTTTGAATTTATCGCGCTTATTTCTAACAACGAATTCGACGCGCCCTTAAAACTTCCTGCAAATTTTTATTGGACGATTTTTCCGAAGTCCGCGATTTTCGCAAGCAGGTTGTCTATCGACTTCAAAAGCGCGAGCCGATTTTTTCTAACGGTTAAATCCTCGTCCATAACCATGACCGAATCAAAGAACGAATCAATCGGCGTCGAAAGTTTTTTCAACACGTCAAGTGCGCCGAGAAAATCTTTTTTGTCAACGAGTTTATCAGCCGCAACTTTTATCGCCGCAAATGCTCCGTACAAAACTTTCTCCGCGTCGAGTTTGAAAAGTTCCGCGTCGAGGTCTGTAGTCTCTGCTTTTTTGGCGAGATTGCTGACACGCACGAACGATTGAATAATTTTTGTTGCATCGGGCGTCTTTAAAAATTGTTCGACAGCCGCTGCCTTTAACGTGACAGCAAAAACGTCGTCAACGTCGTCAATCACCGCGTCAATAACGTCGTAGCGCGTCGAATTGCTCAAAACATTTTTGACACGCAATCGCATAAAGTCCGCTACGTCCTGTTGAATTTTTTCGCGTCCAACTTTATCTGTAATGTTAAGCAAATCCATTGCCAATTCGACGATTGCACTAATCGACAGCGACCAACGCGCTCCGCTCAAAAGATTTACAATGCCCAAAGCTTGACGGCGCAAAGCAAACGGGTCTTGCGAGCCGGTCGGAACTAATCCTCTGCTGAACGTCGCAACAATGTTATCAATCTTATCGGCGAGGCTTAAGATTTTTCCAGCCGTCGTTTTAGGTTGAGCGTCGCCGGCAAAACGCGGCATGTAATGTTCATCAATCGCCGCGCAGACTTCTGGATTTTCGCCGTCGAGTTTTGCATATTCGCGCCCCATGACGCCTTGCAGTTCCGTAAACTCCGTAACCATGCCTGTAACTAAATCGGCTTTGGAAAGTTCAGCCGCCCGAATTGCGTTTGTTGCGTCAACGTCGAGCATTGCGGAAATTTTTTCGACGAGCTTAACGAGGCGTTCGGTCTTTTCGTAAACTGTGCCAAGTCCCTCTTGAAATACGACGGTTTTTAATTTGTCGCGATGAGCCGCCAAAGATTTTTTCCTGTCCTCGTTGAAGAAAAATTGCGCGTCCTCAAGGCGAGCCTTTAAAACTCGTTCGTTGCCGTGCTGAACAATGTCAAGATATTCTTTGCCGCCGTTGCGAATTGTTATGAAGAGCGGCATTAATGCGCCGTCGGCAGTTTTTACGGGGAAATACCGTTGGTGGTCGCGCATTGGAGTTATCACGGCTTCAGCGGGCAGTTGCAAATATTTTTCTTCAAACGAGCCAGCCAACGCCGTCGGATATTCAACTAAATATAAAACTTCCTCTAACAAGTCGTCGGTAATTTCAGCGACGCCATTTTTATTTGCGGCAACGTCATTAATCTGCGCGGCAATCATATCGCGGCGTTCGTTTTGGTCGACGATAACAAAATTCGCCGCGCAGGTTTTAACATAATCGCCAGCCGTCGCAATCTCAAAATCGCCCGCGCTTAAAAATCTGTGACCGCGTGAAGTTCTGCCGCTTTTAACGTTGGCAACTTCAAACGGAATAATTTCCGCGTCAAACAGCGCGACAATCCAACGCAACGGACGAATAAATTTAAAGTCCAAATCGCCCCAGCGCATGTTGTTAGGAAAGTTCAAGTCGCAAATAATTTTCGGCAGTAGCGTCTTGAAAATTTCGGCGGAAGGTTTGCCCTGTTCACGAATCACGGCGTAAATATAACCGTCGCGAGTGATTAAATCTTCCGGCTGAACTTTTTGTCCGCGTGCAAAGCCGATTGCCGCCTTAGAAGGTTTGCCCTCCTTATCAAACGCAATTTTCGCTGAAGGTCCACGCTTCTCCGTTTCAACATTAGCTTGATTCGTAGCAACGTCACTTACGAGCAATGCAAATCTGCGCGGCGTGCCCAAAGTTTTAATTGCTCCGAAGTCAATCCTCGCCTCCGTCAAAGATTTTTCCGCCAAAGTTTTAAGCTGATTTAAAATGCCGGGCATGGCGTGCGCGGGGATTTCTTCCGTGCCGATTTCCAGCAATAACGTTTTATTTTCCATTACGCGCTCACCTCCGACTTTTTAAGCAATGGATAACCGAGTTCCTCGCGCTGTTTAAGATAAACTTCAGCGCACATGCGAGCCAACTTCCTAACACGCCCGATAAACGCCGTCCGCTCACTTACACTGATTGCGCCGCGTGCGT
>CAMJKR010000314.1 GCA_946406415.1 uncultured Selenomonadales bacterium
TATCGTCGCCGGTGCCGCCACTAACTGTCGGGCGATAATCCCAATAATCACCTTTGAGACTGATAAGGTCGTTACCTGCACCGCCGTCAATCGTCGTATAATCGCCGTTGGTGTCGTTTATTATGGTGTCATTGCCGTCGCCGCCACTTATCCATGAATCGTTATTATTGTAAATGTAATCGACGCCCGCGCCGCCGTATACTGTCACATTGCTGGCATAGTTATAAATTTCGTCATTGTCCGCGTTGCCATTTATCGTTACCGCAGAGCTGTGGTTATCTATCGTGTCTTTACCCTCTCCGCCGTCGATTGAGACGTTGCTTGAGCTTTCGTTCTTGATTGAATCATTGCCTGCGCCGCCCAAAAGGGTCGAATTATTACCGCTGTAATTGTAAATGGTATCGTCGCCCGCCTCGCCGTTAATTGCAAGCAAGGAGGCACTTTCGTTAGCGATATAGTCGTTGCCCGCGCCGCCGTTGATTGTCACATTGTCGTTATAATCAGCCCAATAATCTTTTTTGTTAATTATGGTGTCGTTGCCGTCGCCGGCGTAAATTGCCACCAACGAAGAATTATTTGCATTGTGAATAGAATCGTTGCCCGCGCCGCCGTAAATCGTCGACTGTGCACCGTATTTGTTATAAATGGTGTCATTGTCCGCGCCGCCGACGATTGAAATACTCCGCGCGTAATTGTCGAGGTAATCGTCGCCCTTGCCGCCGTCGAGTGTAACTTCCGTGCTGTCATTCCTCAAATAATCGTTGCCGTCGTCGCCGCTCATGGAGACATTTGTACTTCCGACGTTGCGGAGCGTGTCATCGCCTTTGCCGCCGCTTAGTATCGCGTTGTAACTATTATCGTTGTAGATTGAATCGTTATCCGCTCCGCCGAGAAGTGTTGCGTTGTCGCCC
Source organism: uncultured Selenomonadales bacterium (assembly GCA_946406415.1). Lineage (GTDB taxonomy): Bacteria > Bacillota > Negativicutes > Selenomonadales > Selenomonadaceae > Quinella. The sequence goes on from CAMJKR010000314.1 coordinate 912, forward strand.
GAAGTGTTCTTGATTGTGTCGTTGCCTGCGCCCCCGTCGATTGAGACGTTATAAGCTAACTCATTGGTGATTTTGTCGTTGCCGGAGCCGCCAACTATTGTTGAATTGTCCAAAGAATTTGTAAGGGTGTCATCGCTGTTCGTGCCTGATATTAACTCTGCCATAAAAATTCCCTCCTTAAAATTTTTTTCATTATAAGGTACTTTTCTTAGAAAAGCAAAAGACAGCCGAGAAAAAATTTTCCCGACTGCCTAAAATTTTCGTGCTGAATCATTTACTGGGATTGTATTTGATAGGAATATTTTCGCCTTTGTTACCGTAATAAATTGGAATGTATTTGTCCGCGCCGCCTTTGACAACAATTTGCCCGCTGTCGACCTTAAAGGTTACATCACCGGCTTTGTTGGTGGACGGATTGCCAATGGTACCGGAAAAAACGCGAATGGTATCAAGTTCGTCGTAGTCCGCGATAATAACTTTGCCGTCACCAGACTTGTAAATAAAAGTATCAGATCCATCGCCACCAAAGAGCGTATCAGTTCCTGCGCCGCCCCACAACGAATCATCGCCTTTGCCGCCGTTCAAGCTGTCATTGCCCTTGCCGCCGACTAATGTATCGTTGCCGTTTCTGCCCTCGATTTTATCTGCGCCCAAATCACCGTTAATATAATCGTCTTCAACAGTGCCGATAATAATGTTGCCTTTTTTGTTGCCGGTTATGGTTAAAGGATTCGTCACGGCAGAGGCGTTAATCGTCACGAGTGAATTTTTATAGTCGCTGTATTCGCTCGGCGTGAAAGCGTCGTCCTCATATTTCACCGTAAGAGTTGCTCCCGTACCATTAGCATTGAATTTAACAGCGTTCGCCTTCTCAGGATAGACGAGCTCATTACCTTTTGCGTCAAAGTAGGTGATAGTTTTATCTTTAGCATTTTGAACGGTGATTGTACCTTTTTTATTGCCCGTGCCAACAGTGAAGATAACGTTCTTACCGCTGGTAGAAATTTTCGCCGTGCCCGATTCGATACGGATTTTGTCAGCCACGTCGTAGTTGGTGATAACGTCGTTGCCGTCACCGAGCTTGTAAACGAATGTGTCTGCGCCTTTGCTGCCCGTCAACGTGTCGTTACCTGCGCCGCCATTGATTGAGCTGTTTTGACCGGTACTTACAATGCTGTCATCGCCTGCCCCACCGATTATCGTAATTTTGGAGCCTGCGCTCTTAATCGTGTCGTCGCTTGTGCCACCGGTTATTTGTGCCTTTTTATAGTTAGAGGCGAATTCAAAGCCGTAATCGTCGCTACTAACCGTGACTTTACTCGACAATGAACTTGCCGTCGTCTTGATAGTTTTGCCGCTGATTTTAAGTCCATTCTTAGATTTAACGCCGTTGATTGTCGCCAAAGTTGTAGCGGCTTCGGCATCAGAGTAAGTTATAGATTCGGCGTCATTTGCTAAGGTGTAGCCTGCCGAAGTTGAACTGCTTTTATAAGTCGCCATGTTGCCTTTTAGTGTCCACGCCGCCTTAGTGGTCTTAGCTTTGGGAACATTGGAAGCAAGCTTGAGCGTGTAACCTTCGCTAACTGTGACTTTGCTTGTACCGAGAGCTGCCTTCGACACCGTAACGACTTTGTTATTTAAAGAAAGCCCGCTTATCGATTCAACACCTTTGACCGTGACTAAAGTTGAAGCCGCCTTTTTCTTAGAATAGGTGATAGACTTGCCGTCTTTGGAAAGTGTGTAACCGGCAGTCGTTGAGTTGCTATTGTAAGTTGCGGTTGCCTTATTAAGAGACCATGCCGCTTTAATCGTCGTTGGTTTAGTAACGTCTTTGGCGAGTGCGAGAGTATAACCGTCGCTTACCGTTACGTTCGTGCCATTGAGCGCGGAATCAGCAACTGTGATTTTTGTTTTGTTTAAGCTAAGCCCGTCGAGGGATTTGACGCCGCTAACCGTCGCTAAAGTCGTTGCCGCCTTTGCTTTGGAATAAATAATTGATTTGCCATCGCTTGACAAAGTGTAACCAGCAGTAGCCGAATCGCTCTTATAAGTTGCGGTTGTTTTGTTGAGTGACCAAGCCGCATTTTTAGTCGTAGGTTTGACTACATTGCTACCGAGCTTGAGCGTATAGCCTTTGGAGATTGTAACGTTCTTATTGTTGAGTGAGGCTTTAGCAACAGTAACGGTTGTGCCGTTTAATTTAAGCCCGTTGAGAGACTTGACACCTTTAACCGTAGCTAAAGTCGTTGCCGCCTTTGCTCCCGAATAAGTTATCGATTTGCCGTCGCTTGACAATGTATAACCGGCAGTAGCCGAATCGCTCTTGTAAGTGGCAGTCGAATTGTTAATAGACCAAGCGGCTTTTGTTGTCGTCGGCTTAGCAACATCGCTACCGAGCGCAAGGGTGTAACCGTCGCTTACTGTCACGTTGGAATTATTCAGCGCGGAATTTGCAACTGTAATTTTCGTTCCGCTCAAGC
>CAMJKR010000315.1 GCA_946406415.1 uncultured Selenomonadales bacterium
CGGAATTTTTACGCCGCTTTTAAGCGTCAAAACGTCACCGTCATAATCAACAACTTGAGTGTTGAGCATGACTTCGATGCCTTTTTTCTCTAAAACTTTGACGGTATGTTTCTGCAAATCTTCGGGGAGCATGGGCAAAAGTCGCGGCGTCGCCTCAATCAATTTTATGCTGACGTCGTTGAAGTCAAGCAGGTGGAATTCTTTTTTCTGAATGGCAATCAACTCGGCAATCGCGCCTGCCTCCTCGACGCCAGTGGGTCCGCCGCCGACTACGACAAAAGTCATGCGCTTCTTGCGGTCTTCGGGCGTGCGATATGGTTTTTCGGCGCGTTCAAACTCGTGAATGACGTGGTTGCGAATGTGAACTGCCTCTTGCAAAGTTTTCATGCCAAATGAATGTTCTTCAACGCTTTTCATCCCGAAAAAATTAGTTGTCGCGCCCGCCGCAAGAATCAAGTAATCGTAGTGAATTTCGCCGTGATTGGTTATAACAACGTCGCGTTCCTGGTCTATACCTTGCGCCTTTGCCATATAAAGATTGACATTTTTATTATCGCGGAAGAATGAGCGAATCGGATAGGCAATTTCGCCCGTCTCCAAAACTGAAGTTGAGACTTGATATAAAAGCGGCTGGAACAAATGAAAATTATGGCGGTCGATTATGGTAACGTCGACGTTTTCTTTGGCGAAGAGCTGACCGATTTTGATTCCGCCGAACCCGCCGCCCACGATTACTATATGGGGTTTAGACATTTAAAAAACCTCCTGAAACTTGAAGTGAAATTTTTAACTTAACGGGCTAAAAATATTTCGGGATGATTTCCCGTCTTCTATACTTTTTATAACGTGCGCTTTACCACAACCCCCTAACCCGTTGTCTTCGCGTATGATAGCATAAAAATCCTAAATTGCAATAGGTAAAGCCAATTTTGCTCGTCGAAAGTTCTCCGCATTGCCAAAAAGTTTTTAAATGATGTCTTTTATCAAAGCGGACAATAATGTTGTTTATGAAATTTTCGAGAGGTAATTTGTTGACTATTGTTTAAGCAAAGAAAAAACCTTCCTAAAACTTAGGAAGGCTTTTTGAATTATCTATATTCCGCAAGTTAAATTCGTATTGAGTGGTGCTCGCTGAGGGACTCGAACCCACGACTTCCTCCATGTGACGGAGATACTCTACCAACTGAGTTAAGCGAGCAGATAAAAAAAATTTGGTGGGGCTGACAGAACTCGAATCTGTGACCTCCTCGATGTCAACGAGGCACTCTAACCATCTGAGCTACAACCCCACTTGCTTAAAGAACTTTCATCCCTTAAGACATGCGCAATTATAAACGTTCAACCTCAAACTGTCAAGGCTTTTTTCTTGCACGCAAATAGAAATTCCTATTGAGCTTGTGAACTCGAATATTAATTGACAAAAATTTTTAAACTTTCCTAAGTGGGAGCGTTACACTTTTTTATTTTTTCTACCACTTTTTAAGTTGTTGTTGCCTCTAAGAAATTTTTTGATATAATGCGTTTGAATGGAGGGAGATTTCTTTATGCTCAAAAAAATTCTGATTTGTGCATTAACGTTAGTGGCGTTATTGATTAGCGGTTGTGGCGAGGAAAAAGCTGTCGGCACGCCCGATAAAGCAATTCTTGCTTACTGCGAAATAATTACAATGGGCGAATCGCCGAATATGGAGGCGGCGGGGTTTACCGATAAGGATAATAAAAATCTTCGCAACGTGCTAACCAAAATTTTTGCTGAATCATTTGATGCGATTGTCCCGTTAAGCGACGAGACTGCCGACGCTGTAGCTAAAAGTTTCTACGAAAACAACAAGGCAAAAATGACCTTCCAAGCCAAAATTAAAAGCGAGGACGGCGACAAGCCCGTTGTTGAGCTGACAACGACGCCGCTTGATATGTCAAAAGCAGTCGGCACGTCCGGAGTAAATGACGAACTCATTGCGCTAATCGGCATGGTCGGTAAACTCAAATCCGACGGCATGACTGACGAGCAACTTAAAAACAATCCCGAAGTTCAGAAATTGGCGGTCGCGGCGTTCAGCAAAAGTATAAAAGAAATTCCTATGCAACCGGAGAAAACTTTGGAGGTAGCTTGCGAAACAATTACCACGCCTGACAGAAATGTTATTTGGGCACCGGCTGATGTCAATTCGCTCATAGATTTCATCATGGGCAAAAAATAACATAAAATTTTATGGAGGTTTTGTTTATGCTAAGGAAAATTTTATTTGGCGCGTTGACGCTTTTGTTGGCGTTTTGCTTAGTCGGTTGCGGCAAGAAAGACGCGGCAGGCGGCGATGCTAAGAAAGAGGAGCCTAAGGCTGAAACGGCAATGCCGGAGGGCACCCCCGATAAGGCAGTTCTTGCTTATGCCCAACTTTACGCTTATGGCATTATTGAAGATGAAAACATGAAGGCGGCGGGCATGACAGATAAGGACGTTGAGGAAGTTCAAAATCAAGTTATCGCGCCGCTTATCGAGGCTTTTAAACAATATCCGCTAAACGACGAAAGCGTTGCCAAAATGACGGCAGAATACGTAGCTAAACTTCATAAGGAAATGAACATTAAAACAATCGTAAAAAAAGAAGACAAAACTAATCCTGTTGTTGAATTGACTGCAACGACGCTTAATCAAGAAGAGGCAGCTAAAGTTGCAGAAACCAACGAAGATTTACTTGCACTCGGCACGGCTTACGGCGAACTGCAAGCGCAGGGTTTGACGGAAGAACAGCTTAAAGCCAGTCCAGAGTTCCAAGAGTTCGCGCTTGAGGCGATTAACGAATTCATTGACGATTTCCCGTTTAACCCCGAATCCAAAATCGAAATTACTTGCCAAATGGCTCAAGGCTCTGACGGAAAAATGTATTGGGCACCGAAAAATCCCGACGAAGTTGCAAAATTTGTTACCGGTCAAAAATAATTCGGCTTAAAATTTTTTCGCCGCGTGAAAGGCGGCAATTTTTTTTAGCAAAGGAGCTGAGGACATGCAAAAGTTTCGACGTTTTTTCCTGCTGGCAATATTTTTGATAGCGGCGTTAACGGCAACGGCTTGCGGCGATGACACTCCTAAGGGCGAAGTTCAAACTAAATCTGCTAAGACCGCGAATTTCGCTGACACTTACAAAGCTGACGACACGTGGCTGATTCAATGGTATTTATGCGGCACGGATTTAGAAACGGGCGGCGGCGCGGCGTCGGCTGATATTCAAGAGCTGTTAGAAGTTAAACTGCCCGCCAACGTTAAAATTTTGATTCAGACGGGCGGAACTAATCAATGGCAAAATAACGTTGTCTCAAGTTCTGCAGTCGAGCGTTTTATTTACACTTCGGACGGACTTGAGCGCATTGCGACTTTGCAAGATGCTGA
>CAMJKR010000316.1 GCA_946406415.1 uncultured Selenomonadales bacterium
TAAAATTCAATTTCCACCCCGCCAAAGTTTTTATGGGCGATACTGGTTCGTTGGCATTGGGCGGAGCATTTGCGGCAGTCGGTATCTTAACGCGCACGGAAATTTTATTGGCGATTATCGGCTTTGTATTCGTATGCGAGGCGTTATCGGTAATTTTGCAAGTAATTTCGTTTCAAACGACGGGCAAGCGAATTTTCCGCATGAGCCCGTTACATCATCATTTTGAACTGGGCGGCTGGTCGGAGGTTAAAGTCGTCTTTGTATTTTGGACAGTCGGATTAATCTTCGGCATAATCGGCTTATCACTTTTATAAGAGGCGTTATTAATGGAAAAAATTTTAGTAATCGGCGCGGCGAGAAGTGGAATTGCGGCGGCGAAAATTTTGCACGAACGCGGTGCACAAGTAATCTTAAGTGACAGCAAAACGGAACTGAAACTTGACCTTAGCGGCGTAGAAATAAAACTCGGCAAGCAAACAGAGGAACTTTTAAACGGCGTCGATAAAATAATCGTGTCGCCCGCCGTCCCGATAAAAATTCCACTACTAAAGGCGGCGGCGAAAAAAAATATTCCGATTATCAGCGAGGTCGAATTTGCCTACGGTTTAGCGAAGTCGCCAATTTGCGCGGTGACAGGCACCAACGGCAAAACTACGACTGTAACTTTGCTCGGACTTTTGCTTAAGGAAAAATTTTCTAAAGTTGGCGTCGGCGGCAATATCGGCTTCCCGTTATCTGAAGTTGCTTTGGAAATCGGCGCGGGCGGTTATTTAGCTGTAGAAATTTCAAGCTATCAAATGGAGGCGACGAAAAATTTTAAGCCTCACATTTCAGCGATTCTCAACGTCACGCCTGACCATTTGAAACGTCACGGCTCAATGGAAGTTTATCAACTCATGAAGGAAAAAATTTTCTCTCAACAAACTGCTGAAGATTTTTTAATCTTGAATTACGACGACGAACGGACTCGCGACATGATTAACCGCGCCGCTTGCAAAGTTCTATATTTCAGCAGACAGCGCGAACTTGCTGAGGGCGCGTTCATTAAAAATAATTTGCTCGTCATAAAATACAACGGCACAATTCACGAACTTTGCACGATTGATGAACTCGGCATAAAAGGCGGGCACAACGTCGAGAATGCTCTTGCCGCGTCGCTTATGGCGTTTTTGGCGGGCGTCGAGGCTGAAAAAATTTCCGGCGTGTTGAAAACTTTTCAGGGCGTCGAGCACAGGATTGAATTTGTTCGCGAAATTGACGGCGTAAAATATTACAACGATTCTAAGGCGACAAACACCGATTCGGCGATTAAAGCTCTGGAAACTTTTGCGGGACATATCGTTTTAATTGCGGGCGGCGACGACAAAGGCACCGACCTCACGGACTTTTTAAATCTCGTCAATGAACGCGTTGATTATCTGATTTTGGTTGGCGATGCGGCGGCGAGGTTTAAAGCTTGTGCTTTGGAAAAAAATTTCCCTGCCGAAAAAATTTTAGAGGCGGGCTATTCAATGGAACGGGCAGTGGAGCTTGCTAAAGAAATTTCTCGTCCGCCGCAAGTCGTATTGCTTAGTCCTGCCTGCGCAAGCTTTGACATGTACAGCGATTTTGAGGAACGCGGCAAAGATTTTAAGCGCATTGTTCGGGAGCTTTGACATGGGTTATATTTATTTGGCTTTGGCGATTTTCCTGGAGCTGTGAGGTACAACTTGCATGAAATTATCGGACGGCTTCGAGAATAAACTTTTCGCGGCGGGCACGTTAATTTTTTTCGGCGTTTGCTTTTATTTCTCCGCGCTGTCAATGAAAACTATTCCGTTAAATATCCTCTACGCGACTTGGAGCGGACTCGGAATAGTTCTCGCAGCAGTCGTCGCCAAAATTTTTTCCACGAAACCATTTCGACGCCGGGATTGATTGGACTTATTTTTATCGTCGTCGGTGTCGTGTTGTGTAATTTTTTTGGAGAGAATCACTAAATGAAGATTATCGTATCGGGCGCAACTTTTAAAAAGTTGACAAACAGCAAACGCGCTTAACGTTATGAAAGTTTTGACTAATCGCCGTGTTTTAAAGTTTTGAAAGGTGACTTGATGAAAATTATCGTATCAGGCGGCGGCACGGGCGGTCACATTTATCCCGCGCTTACGCTCATTGACGCAATTAAAAATAAACGCCCCGACGCTGAATTTCTTTACGTCGGCACGGAAAAGGGATTAGAAGCGGATATTGTTCCGAAGGCGGGCATAAATTTTACTGCGCTAAAATTGGAGGGCGGGCTTGAACGTCGCTTTACTTTGGAAAATATTTCTCGCGCCGCCAATGCCATTTGGAGCATCAAACGCGCCGCTGACATTGTAAAAAGTTTTAAACCTAGTGCGGTCGTCGGGACTGGCGGTTACGTTTGCGGACCGATTCTTCTTGCCGCAAGCCTTATGAAAGTTCCGACGCTAATTCAGGAGCAAAACGCCGTCGCTGGTGTCACGAATAAAATTTTGTCTAAGTTCGTAAAAAAAATCGCCGTCGGCACTCGCGACGCTTTGAAAAATTTTCCCGCCGATAAAACCGTTTACACAGGCAATCCGATTCGCAAGGAAGTTCTCGCGGCTAAAAAAGAGGACGGGCTTCGCGAATTTAATTTCACCGACAACAAGCCGATTGTTTTAATTTCGGGCGGCTCGCGCGGCGCAAGAAGTATCAACAATGCAATGATTAACGTTTTAAAATCGGCGGCTCAAAAAAATTCTGCGCAATTTCTACACGTCACAGGCAAGGGCGAATTTAATTCCGTCGTGGAAAAATTATCCGACCTCGACGCGCCGAATATAAGAATTGTCCCCTATCTTTACAACATGCCAACGGCTATGGCTATGGCTGACCTTGCAATATTCCGCGCAGGCGCAACTGGACTTGCCGAATTGACAGCGCGAGGCATTCCCTCAATCTTAATCCCATATCCATACGCGGCGGAAAATCATCAAGAATTTAATGCGCGTTCACTAGTCGAGGCGGGTGCGGCTCGTATGATTCTCAACAAAGATTTGACTGCGGAAATTTTATCGGCGACCATTGACGAACTTTTAGCCTCACCCGAAAAATTAAAGTCAATGGCAAAAGCAAGTTTATCGCTGGGCAAACCGAACGCCGCCGACGAAATCGCCGATTTGATTTTAAAATTGATTTAAAGCATACTCACTGGATGCAACGTCACGTTGCTTTTAAAATTGATTTAGGAGGATTTATCATGACGAACGAAGTTACCGTAGAAATTAAATTGGACGCCGACTTGAAAGACGCCGCCGAAAAACTTTATCGGAGAATCGATTTGACTTTGGAAGAGGCAATTCCGCTTTTAGTCAAATATAACGTCGAACAG
>CAMJKR010000317.1 GCA_946406415.1 uncultured Selenomonadales bacterium
ATGCTAAGCTTAAACGACGTGCGAACCGCGTTTACTGCCGCTTATGAAGCGTCCGCTGATAATCCGCCGTTTGAACTTATCGGCTTTGACGCTTGCTTAATGGCGACTTATGACACGGTTAACACGCTTGACGGCTTAGCGCGTTATGTCACGGCGTCGGAGGAAGTTGAACCTGGCATTGGTTGGAACTATACGGGCTGGGTTGGAGCTTTATCCCAAAATCCCGCTATGGGCGGCGCGAAACTCGGCAAGGAAATTTGCGATACTTACATGGAGGCTTGCGAAAGTTATTGGGTTGACGACACGGCGACGCTTTCTGTTATCGACTTAGCTAAGTTGCCATATCTGCGCAATGCTTATGAATCATTTGGACTTGAGGCTTTGCGGGCGGCTCATAAAAATCCGCGCAACTTCTTTGCAAAATTTGGACGCGGCGCAAAGCAGGCTGAAAATTACGGCGGCAACACGCGACGCACCGGCTATACGAACATGGTTGATATTGTCGACTTAGCAAAAGGCAACAAGGAAATTCTCCCTAACACTTCGGACAAATTAATTAGCGCGGTTGATGACGCTGTTATTTATAAAGTCAACGGCGAATATCGCAATCGCGGCGGCGGGCTGTCGAGTTTCTATTCTTACAGCGGCGACGAGCAAACTTTGGTTGCTTATCTCAATCAAGACGGCGCACCCATTCCGCAAAAACTTTTGTATTACTATCTGATTTACGGCGAACTTCCTGCAGATGTTGTTCCGCTTTTGGACGGCGATTCACTTGTTACGCCCGCGCCGACGACGCCTCCGCCTCAACGTCAAGAGATTTTCCAAATTTCACAGCTGGAAGATTTCACCGTTCAATTAGACAAGGACGGCAATGCATTTGTGCAACTTAATAAGGAACAAATGGATTTACTTTCAAGCGTGCACTGTCAACTTGTCTACATGGACATTGAGGAGGATATAATTCTTTACTTGGGTAGCGACGCCGACATTAGAGCCGATTGGGACACGGGCATTTTTACTGATAATTTTCGCGGCGTGTGGCCAATGCTTGACGGGCACCCCGTTTACGTCGAAATTACGGAAGAAAACGACGGCTACAATCTCTACTCAATCCCGATTAAACTTAACGGCGTCGAATGCAACTTGCAAGTCGCTTACGTTTACGCTGAAGAAAAATATTATATTCTTGGTGCACGCAAGGGATTGGACAATCACGGTATGAGTAGCCGCGAACTTATCAAGCTTAGGGCGGGCGACGAAATTACAACGCTCCATTACGGCATGACGATTTCTGGCGAAGACGAAGACTTTACTCAAGTTGAAGTTGACACGTTTACAATCGGTGAAAATCCGCAAATTACAGACGAGGAACTTGGCGACGGCAACTACGGCTATTGCTTTGAATTCATGTCACCGACGGCTGAAGAAAGCGCGTTGTCTAACTTTATCCTGTTCACAGTTGCTAACGGACAAATTACTACAGACGTTAGTGTACAATAACTGGGGGAATGAAATTGGCTGACGATAAAAAAATCGACGAGAGCAAAGACAAAGATTTTTCCAAGCGAACGAATCAATTAATCGCGTTGACGGCTTTGATTTTGGCAATCTGCGCGACGTTCGCCTCACTTTACGCGGGCGCAAATGCAAGCAAGGGAATTTTGGCGCAGAATCAAGTTTCCGACGGCTGGGCTTATTATCAAGCTAAAGGTATCAAGCAAACAGTCTACGCGAGCCAACTGGAAATGTTGGAAATTGACCCGCCCGCTAATCCCGACCCCGCCAAGCTTGCGGAGTTGAAAAAAGATTATACAGAGACAATCGAACGCTACGACAGAGAACGCGACGACATTAAAGCTGACACTCAAGCTAAGGAAAAAGAACGCGACCATTTCCTCGAATTAAATAAAGGCTTTGCGGGTTCGTTGACGTATTTGCAAATTGCAATCCTGTTGACTTCGTTGGCGGGGCTTATGAAGCAAATTTATTTCTGGTACGCTGGGATAGCAATCGGTGCGTTCGGAGTATTCAATTTTGTTCAGGCAATGATGTTAGTATGAAAAAACTTTTTACAACAATAATTTTTTGCGTCGTCTTAGCAATGAATTCGTTTGCAATGGCGGCAGAGGAACCGAAAATTTTAGCGGATTCAGCGATATTAGTTGAGGCGACGACGGGGCGAATTATCTGGGAAAAAAACGCTGACCTTCAACGCGAGCCGGCTAGTATGACAAAAATGTTGACGTGCGTTTTAGCTTTGGAGAAACTCAAATCGTCCGAAGAAGTCAACATGAGCCAAGCGGCAGTTGCAACGGAAGATAATACACTGAACTGGACGTCGCTTGATTCCATATCTGCGCGGGACATGATAACTGCTGTCATGCTCGTTTCGGAAAATGGCGGCGCATTGGCTCTTGCGCAAACTATTGCAGGCAGTGAAATTGAATTCGCCGAAATGATGAACGACAAGGCTAAGTTAATCGGTTGCAAAGATTCGCACTTCGCTAATCCGAACGGCTTGCCCAATCCCAATCATTACTCGACGGCGGCTGATATGGCGCGCATTGCCGTTTACTGCATGAAAAATCCCGACTTCCGCGAAATTGTCAACACGCGGCGCACTTCGATTCACTGGATTTATCCAAAAGAAAAATGGTCGGAGCTTAACAACACCAACGAGCTTTTGGGCAAATACAAGGGCGCGAACGGCATTAAAACCGGTTGGACAAATGCGGCGGGCGGTTGCTTAGCGGCAAGTGCCAAGCGCGGTGAAATTGAGCTTATCGCCATTGTAATGCATTCGACTAATCAAGACACGCGCTTTGACGACGCGGCTAATCTTTTGAATTACGGCTTTGAGCGCGTCCGCATGGTTGACGGCATTGACAAGGAACGCATGGAGAAAAGAGTTTTCGTTAGCGGCGGCAAAAAACCTACTTTGCGCGTCGCACCTAAAGAAAACTTATATTTTCCGCTAATGGCGGGCGAAGACTCCAAACTTTTAAAAGTGACTTACGACTTGCCAAAAATCGTTGACGTTGGCAAAGGCATTGATAAAGGACAAGTTCTCGGCGAGGCTGTTTTGCGCTATGACGGCAAGCCCGTTGCGAGGGTGCCACTTGTCGCCCGCAGTCATGTTGACGCAGGTTTTAGCTTAGGTTCGTTGTTAGTGCGAATTATTGAGCCTTTCATTAGCAAATAAAAAAAATCCCCTTCCGCTTTGGAGGGGGTTAATTTTTTTGTTATAAATTTTTTAAGCTGTCATTGCCCTGCGATAAGCCGCCGCCGCATTTAAAAGTTTACGGTCGACGATTGCTTTATCAGTAAGATTATTGGGTAAGTCTCTATAATGTTTTGAGTTAGTA
>CAMJKR010000318.1 GCA_946406415.1 uncultured Selenomonadales bacterium
CTAATCGCGCCGTATTGGAGCGAAAAGCTAGGCAAGAAAAAAATTTCCGCTCGGCAAGCATCGGCTCGCGGCGGAATTTTACATTGCGAGGTTTTGGAAAATAGAGTTAAACTTTCAGGAAATGCGGCGTTGTTCGCCGTTTCTGAGCTGTTCATTTAAAAAAAACTCCCGCCAATTTTGACGGGAATTTTTTTATTTCAAGTTCAGGTATTTATCAAGCCACGCGGCAACAGCCTCGCCGATAATCCGTTTACCGTCGGCGTCGGGGTGCAAGCCGTCAACTGATAAAGCGTTAATCAAATTGCCCTCGTCGTCGGTAAGTTTTTCATTAACGTCGATAAAAAATTCTTGGTCGCGAATCCACTCGCAAATAAATCGCTGATGTTCTTGCCAATCTTCAGGCGGCGGGTCGACGAAATTAACTTTTTGAATCTGCGCGGGGTTGAGCGGTGTTGGTGTCAAGAAAACCGGCTTAATCCCGTTTTGCTCGCAAATATTTCTAAGAGCCGCTAAATTTTCAACAGACTCCGAACCTAAAATATTTGCGCGATAATCGTTGACGCCCGCCATAATAAACAGCACTTCAGGGCGGAATGGCAATACGTCACTATTAAAACGCGCTAAAAGTTCCGCTGTAGTGTCACCGCTCCTGCCGAGATTTTTAACGGGAATGGCGCAATACGTTTCCCAATTATACATGACAGTTGAAGGCGGAACAGAAATTGAGCCGCCGCCGTGCGTTATGCTGTCACCGAGTGCGCAGAATCGAACTTTATGCGTGACGACGAAACTGTTTGAATCGTCTTTGGTTGACCAATCTGTCAGCGGCTGATTATCTTGATTGAAGCCGCGCACTCGCCAAAAATACTCGCCCTCGTCCAACACAGGTTGCTTGTCATAAAAATCAAAGTTATCTTCTTGCGGCTGCGATTGCGTAAAATATCGGCGGATAATCTTGCCGTCCTTTATAAGTTCAATTTCGTAATGATCCGCGCCGCTCGTCGGTATCCACGAGTAAACGGGGTAAATCGGCGGATAATTCATTTTGTCAAATTCTGTCGTCGTAAGCGGGGCAGTCGGGTTGGTATCGATTGAAACAATCGGTAATTTATTTTGGAGCGTCGTACCTTCCAGCGAAATTGCGTTGACTTGGAATTTGGCGTTCAAGTTGTCGACGGGAATTTCAATGCCGTTGGTGTAAGCGTAAAACGTCCCGCCCTCGATTAGGACTTCATACTTGACGGCGTTGGGAACAATATCCCAGTAAAGCCGCAAAATATTTTGTTCGCGCTGAATAATTTCTTCGGAAATGTCTTGAGCGGGGGCGTCGGTTGCATCTTCAAAGCTGTAAACCTCGCCAATTACGGCGGCTTGAGCGTCTTTATCCTGCGTTAGGTGATTGTGCGGGGCGTGCGCGTCGGCAACTTTTACAGAATCATTTTCCGCAATGCGACCGCCGAGATTTATAAAGCCCAGATTGGAAAAGCAAAGAGCAATAGCAAGGACAATCGGAATAATTCTCAACATTGCAGTTCCTCCCAACGCAAATAAAGTTCGTCGATTTCCGCGATTTTTGCCGCGTGCGCCGCCGCCAATGCCGTTAACTTTTCCGGCTCGACCGCGCTGTTTATCTCGTGTTCTATCATTTTAAGTTCCATTTCCGCCATTTTTATTTGCGCCTCGACTTTATTCAATGCCTGCTCGTTAGCTTTTAGCTGTTGGCTTTTAGGTTTCAGGTTTTGGATTACGTTTTTTTCCTTGTTCCTAGTTCCTAGTTCCTTATTCCTATCAACAAATTCTATTATTCGCGTCGCCACTTTGTCAAGTAAATATCGGTCGTGAGTGACGATTAAAATTGTCCCGTCGAATTCGTTTAAGGCAGATTCTATTGCTTCCCGCGCAGGCAAATCTAAATGATTCGTCGGCTCGTCGAGGATTAGGAAATTTGCGCCGGTCAAGATTAATTTCGTCAGTGCGACACGAGTTTTTTCGCCGCCGGATAAATCTGCAATCGGCTTTTCGACGACTTGAGCGAACAAATTTAATCGGGCGAGTTCAGAGCGGGCTTGTCCCTCCGTCAAGCCGAATTCGTAATTTAATTCTTCAAGCGGCGTACGATTTTCGTTAAGTTCCTCGTGTCCTTGTGACAGGTAGCCGATTTTAACGCGGTTGCCGATTTTTATTTCGCCGCTGTCAGCTTTAAGTTCGCCGACGATAATTTTTAAGAGTGTGGACTTACCGACGCCATTGCGCCCGATTAGCCCAATTTTTTCTCCCTTGAAAATTTCCGCGCTGAAGTCTTTGATTATGTTTTTGAAGAAAATTTTCTCCAGAATCAAAACGCGGTTAGCTGATTCGGCGGCATCGTTGAGTTTGATATTGGAAGTTTCGACAGACGGCGGTTTTTCGAGGCGTTCCATACGGTCAAGCATTGTTTGACGACTGCGGGCACGTTTAGCAGTTGAAGCGCGGACTTTATTGCGTCGCACGAAATCTTCAAGCTTGGCAATTTCTTCCTGCTGTTTTTCGTAAGCTTTGAGTTCAGCCTCGCGGCGTTCCTTTTTTAGCCGAACAAATTTTTCATAGTTGCCGGGGTAAAGCGTCGCCCGCCCGCTTTCCATGTCCAAAATTTTTTCAACGCAATTCTGCAAAAAATGTCTGTCGTGCGTGACGGCAATGACTGTGCCACGATAATTTTTAACGAACTCCTCAAGAAATTCTATCGAGTAAATGTCTAGGTGATTTGTCGGCTCGTCCAAAATCAAAATGCGCGGCTCGTTTAGCAGAGCTTTAGCCAAAGAAATTTTAGCCGACTCGCCGCCGCTGAAATGGTTCGGATTTTTCTCAAGCTCCGTTTCTGCAAAGCCCAGACCGAATAAAATTTTCCGCGCCTGAAATTTTTCGACACCAACGGTTAACATTTCGTCGAGGAGCGTTGCCGCTGTAAATCGTGGCGTCTGTTCAACAAAACCAATATCCTCTGAACGTAAACCGCTGATTGTGCCCGCGTCAAAAGGTTCCGCGCCCGTCATAATTTTAACCAGCGTGGATTTCCCCGCGCCATTTTTGCCGACAATACCGACTTTTTCCCCGTCGACAATTTTAAAAGTCACGTCGCGGAAGATGAGCCGTTCGCCATAAAATTTTGTAACGTTATCAAGTTGAATCATTATTTAGCCTCTAAAATATAGTTTGGAATAGGTGAAAATTTTTTCAGCCTTTATAGCCGAGTTGTTTTGCTTTGGCGAAGTCCGCTTGCGCTTTATCTTTATCGCCGAGTGCTTTATAAGCTTTGCCGCGTTCGTTGTAAGCGTCGGCGTTGTTCGCGGCGAGT
>CAMJKR010000319.1 GCA_946406415.1 uncultured Selenomonadales bacterium
AACCAATCATTTGCAAGGAGCATTTCTTTAGCCGTCAACGTGTAAACGCATTCGGTCGGGTCGGTTATGGGAATTAGCCACCCGCCTAAGAAAAATAAAATCAACGCTACAATTAAAATGCATATGTAATTCAGTTTAATCAACATCCTTAAAAATTTTTTTCAGTGAAAGCGGCGGCTCACCAAGGAACGAATTCCCAATGTACCTCCAACTTTTTGCGTTTGCCGCGCCAACGAAGAACCGCCTGCGAACAATGCAAATCGTGATACCAATAATAGTCAACATCTTCGACGGTATGTTTATCGGCATTCCACTTTACACCGACTACAAAGCGGTCTTTTGGCGTCAAGTAATAGCTCACGCCCGCTTGAATTTTTCTGGAATAATTGTCCGTGTCAAATTCAAAAACCGAATTGTTAGAGTTATTTTTATCGTAAGCGTAGCCGACATAAGCCGCCAACCTGTCGTTAAATTCCTTGCCGAGCAAAGCGTAGTAGTTAGAACCTCTGACCGTCGTTTTTCTGGGTTTCTTTGTATTTTTAATGTCGTCCTTAGTGATTTTATAGCCCGCACCTAAAAATAGATAATAACTGCCGAGCGCAATCGGGTCGTGATACAAATTCAGCTCGTACTCTTGATGCGTGCTTGAAATATTATTTTGCCGCCAATGTCCAAATTCGCCCTCGATAATATAGCCGAGCGGCAAGTTGTCAAAATGTTTCTCGTACCAAATATCAAGCGACGGCTCTTTTTGAATCCATCTGGCGTCGTCGTCGTCGTAGAAACCATATTTAACGCAACCTTTAAGTTCGCGGTTCGTGTAAAAAATTTCTGCATTGCTACGAATACCCTTTTTAGTTTCGATATACGCGCCGACGCGAAAATCCCAATGATTAGCCAACGGGAATATAAAATTGTCGCGAACGTAAACGCCATGATCCGAATTGTAGCCGACACGCGGGAAATAATTTTTCTTCTTCTCGCCGAGTTCCCGCTCTTCGTAATCTTTGGTAGCGACGATTTTATTTTTTATCCAAAACCTAACGTTGTACATGCGAACGACTTGTTCAGGCCAAATTTCCATACGATCCGCGCTAAGGTGATAATCGGGCGATTTCGCGCCGCATTTAGTTTGCGTGCCGTCATAAACAACAATGTGATCCGGATAAAATTCAAAGCGTTTGCCCGTCAAATAGTACTCGCCCATTTTGCCATTAGCTGATTCCATAGTTCCGGTTTTCGTGCCGTAATTGTAAACAGTTTTGTATCCGTCAAGCGTGACACGCGGCGCACCTTCCGTAAGTTGCAAAACGTGCGCCTTATCGTCGACACGAACGACTTGTTCCTTGACGTTGCCCCTAGCCTCATCACTTTGGAAACGATAGCCTTCAAGCTGAATAATATCAACTTTACCTGTAGCAATGAATTCGCCACTACCCGAATAGTAAACTAAATCATCGCCCTCGAACACGGCGGGAATGGGGTCGCCCTCTTTGTGTTCGTGCGGAAGTTGCTCTTTAGCCTCTTCAATGTCTTGAAGCAATTTTTCCTGCTCTTCGGTTAGTTGAGTTTCACGAATCTCGCGCCGACGATTTTCTATGAAGTCAAAAAATTCCGTACCAGTGTCTGAACTCGCCTCGTAAGTCGCCTCTGCCGTTGAAGTTATAAACAGTGCGGCACATACGACGCCCCAAAATTTTTTCATCGTCATTCCTCGTCAAAAATTTCTATAATTTCTCCGTCTTTGCCGTCAAGCGTTTTGCCTTCGTCGGGGCGCGGCTCAACGGGCGGCTTTTGAGTCGGCGCGGGCTTTGCAGGTTCAGGGTCAACTCGTTCGATTATTACCTCTTCTGAGGGCGGCTCTTCAACTTTAGGCGTTTCTTCGACTTTGGGCGGCGTCACGTTCATTTCGTCCGGTAAAAGTCCTGAATCAGTGGGCGCAGGTTGCGGTTCAGCGGGTGATGATTGCTTAGTAATATTCATTTCGTCGCCGGAAAGTTCGGATAAGCCGCTACTAGTTGCCTTGACGCCGTAAACAACAATCGGCGTTTTAATTTGAACGTAGAGTTCGACGCCCGCCGGCAAGTCGATATTTTTCCCGCGAACTAAAACTTCCTCAATCTGTTTATTCTTGCCGGAAAAAGTTTGCCCCAGCAAGCTAAGCCCACGAGCCATTGAAGCGGCAGTCATAGCGTCAAGAGCCTCAACGCCCGTGTAAGTGTTAACGTCCTGCCCGTCGATAGCTTTGAGCTTGTTGAAGTCCGCCTCGATTTTGCCGTTGCTGAAAATATTTTTGGCGCGGTGAACGTTAACGACGGTACCCTCGCCGGTCAAGCCGTTCGCGAAGACAAGACTGCCGTCAACAAAGACGTCCTCGATAACTTTAATCGGGATAGTGTCGCCTTCTTGCAACGTTTTGGAGCCGACCGGAACAGTTGTCGCGACTTTTATTAAAATATTTTCGGGAATGGGCGTCAAAGTTATTGGCAAAATTTCCGCGCCGTAAGAAGCCTTCGCAAGGATACTGATTCGTTCGTTGAAAGTTCCGTCGCCCGTCTTACCCAAAATAGAATTTTCCAAAGTTGTAAGCCGTTTATCGACGCCGCCGCTTTGAACTTCATGATTGACATTCCATTCAAGCGCGTTAATTTTCGCCAAAATGCCAGGCTCCGTTTTGTTTTCGTAAAGCATGTTATAAATTGCATCGATTCGGGCGTTCATGTTGCCGTTAATATTTTGCCCGCTGTAACTTTTCTCCAAACGGCTGATTCTGTCGAGCAATGCTCCGTTTTGTTCTATGCCGTAAGTATCAATTTCAATTTTTACGAGTTTGGCGTTGGCTGAATCCGCCGGTGCCGCAAAGACTGACGCCGAAAAAATCATCGACGCCACCACTGCCCCGCAAATTATTTTCTTTAAACTCATTATAACTTCCCTCCGCCGATTAAAATTTATGCGTCGATTATAGCAGGTATCAGCTATTTTCTGCAATGCTTTAAAAAATTTCTTAACATGAGTATTTTACTAAAGAATTTCTCGGCAGGAAATTTTCGGTTAGCGGATAATTTTTTTGCTCGGAAGGTGATTTTTATGCGAAATTCTAATCTGCAATGGTTTCCAGGTCATATGCAGAAGGCTAAACGCCTCATCGAAGAAAATTTAAAGCTCGTCGACTTGGTGATTGAGTTGCTCGACGCTCGAATTCCTATTAGCAGTCAAAACCCTATGCTTCAAGAAATTATTGGCGATAAACCGCGCTTAATCGTTCTAAACAAAGCAGACCTCGCCGCTAATGTAGACGCTTCACTTAAAAAATTTCGCGAAA
>CAMJKR010000320.1 GCA_946406415.1 uncultured Selenomonadales bacterium
GCGCTGGCAGATTTAACATTTATCATAATAATACTTGGCGGCTGGTGGTTACGTGCGTTCGTTCCGCAGTGGTTTGTAAGTTTTTTCGGCAATGTCGCAACGGTTTTTCTAATGGCGCAGTTGATTTGCGGAGTTTTAGTAATTGGCGCAGTGATTGCGCGCTTTTTTTACAGAAAATTCCACAAGCCGACGAAATTTGACCCTGCGCGGCGGAAAATGTTAGCTTACGGTATGATTTATCCGTTTTTGTCGCTGGCAATGACGCTTTACGGCAACAGAATCGAAAAAAATTACGACGTTGATAATTTTTACGACGTGCCGATTAAAAATTTGCCGCCAGAACTTGAAAACTTCCGAATAGCGCAGATAAGTGATTTACATTTGGGCGCGTATTTTTCATTGGAACGTTTGGAAAGTCTTTTGCAACGGATTGCCGACGCTAAACCTGACTTGTTAGCGATAACGGGCGATATTTTCGATGATATTGGCATGAATCCCGCCGCGATTAAAATTGTCGACGCATTTACTGATAAGTTCAAGCATGGAATTTATTACATTCACGGCAACCACGAACATTTTCGCGGAATTCGGGCGATTGAGGACGGACTTGCACAAACTAAAATTCATTGGCTGGTTAATAGCTCGGAAAACGTCACGTCGAAACTTTTTATCGTTGGCGTTGATTATCCGTCGCGTGCACCGGTCACTAGCACGGCTGATAAGGATCGCGAAAATCTTTTTATCGAGGCGCGGCGGAATTTTATGGATAAAGCCTTAGAAAATGTCCCCGACGACGCGATAAAAATTCTTTTGGCTCATCACCCCGAATTTATCGACGACGGCGCGGAAAGAAATTGTGCGCTAACTTTAACGGGACATACACACGGCTCGCAAATCGGGATTTTTGGCATTCCGTTATTCCCAGTGTTTAAATATACTCGCGGCGTCGTTAAAATCGGCGACAGTTTTGGTTATGTACACGTCGGCAACGGCAGTTGGTTCCCTTTTAGGCTAGGTTGTCCACCCGAAATTGCATACTTCACACTTAAAGCCAAATAAAGAAACCCTCCGACATTAGCCGAAGGGCTTTTTTTTTTACCAAAGTAATTATGAATTTCTGCGATAACTTTGCTGTGTGTTATATTTTTTCCGTTGAGTATGTAGACATTTGGCTTGCCTGCAGAACTTAGCGGATTTAACGCGCCTCCTACGTCAATTTCTGCGTCGATTCCGAGTTTTTCTTTCAGCCAACTTGCTACTTCGTCTGGATTCCTATAGCGACTTGCTTTTCCTTTAAGTACCACTCCTTGATGTGTCTCATATTCATCAATGTAATTAATCTTCGGTAAAAGTTTAGTAAGTTCTTTGTATTCGCCGTTAGTGCCGCCGCTAACTTTGTCGAGGTGTTCCATTGTCATGATTTCGTAAGTCATTGTTATCAGTCTCCTTTTCTTAACATGCTTGAATCACGTAGCCGGCTTTGCGTCTTCTGTCCAAAAAGCTCTTCAAATTCTCCGGTCTGATTCCTTTTAGGTGTCCTATGCTTATACTTGCTTTAATATTGCTCACTTTTTCGCCCTTCAATAATCTCTGCCATTGAGCCTCGTCGCCGTCGAAGTGAATATCTTCTGCGTCGTAAGAGCCTCTGTTGTTTTTTCTGTAGCGAAACAGATTATGTACCACACCACCAATTACATAATCTAGTTGCTCCATGCTCATCAATTCGTTCGTCATTGTTATCATCTCCTTCTAATTATTTGTCCTTGAGGAAGTTTTTAATCATTGCCATTGTCTCTTCGTGCGAAATGTACTTGCCGGTCTTGTTGAGTTTGTAGAGGTTCGAGTCGCCAGCGTCGTCGGTCGGGTCAAGGAAGAATCCGTCATCTAATTTCGCCGTGATTCCCAAGTTATCGTTTAACCACTGCTTGACTTCTTTGAGCGTGCGCTCGCGGGTTCCGAAGAATCCTTAAACATTCGGAATTGCCTTTTTGAGTTCCTTGCACTCGCGATTAGTGCCGCCGCTAACTTTGTCTAGGTGCTTCATGCTGATGATTTCGTTCGTGAAGATTTTGCTTTTCATTTTTCATTTCTCCTTTGCATTTGGTTAATTTTTTCTTTCTGATTCTTATACGCAGATTAGAGAATTTTGTTACAGTCTTAGAGAAAAATTTTTTGCGTGTGATATAATGGCTTAAAAACTTTGGAGCTGATAATTTGGAACGATTGCAGAAGATTATCGCCCGCGCAGGCATTTGTTCACGTCGCGAGGCTGAAAAATTAATTTTAGCCGGTAAAGTTTCTGTTGACGGGAAAATTATTCGTGAACTCGGAGCTAAAGCGGAATTAAATCAAAAAATTCGCGTCGACGGCAAACTTTTAACTTTAGACGCGGAAAAAATTTATATTATGCTGAACAAACCTCGCGGCTACGTGTCGACAGCTAAAGATGAGCGCGGTCGCAAAACTATTTTAGAACTAATCGACATATCGGAACGTATTTATCCGATTGGACGGCTTGATTTAAATTCGGAAGGATTAATTTTGCTCACGAACGACGGCGAACTTACCAATGCTTTGATTCACCCGCGCTTTGAAATTAAGAAAACTTATCGCGCTAAAATTTCCGGCGTGTTAACAGAGGAAAAACTTGATTTACTTCGCGCAGGCATTGAACTTGACGACGGATTGACTGCGCCCGCCGAAATTTACATGCTTGATAAAGATTTAGTCGAAATTACGATACACGAGGGGCGCAATCGGCAAGTGCGACGAATGTTTTCTGCGATTGGTTGCGACGTTAAAAGGTTGCGGCGAATAAAATTTGCAAATTTAACATTGGACGGCTTGAAAGTTGGTAAATGGCGCGAATTAACAGCTGAGGAAGTCGCCGAATTAAAAGGAGATTTAACTTGAGAAAAATAATTGTGGTAGGCAGCGGCGCGGCGGGAATTATGGCGGCGATTAAAGCGGCGAATAAAATTTGCAAATTTAACATTGGACGGCTTAAAAGTTGGCAAATGGCGCAAATTAACAGCTGAGGAAGTCGCCGAATTAAAAGGAGATTTGACTTGAGAAAAATAATTGTGATAGGCGGGGGCGCGGCGGGAATTATGGCGGCGATTAAAGCGGCGGAAAATGGCGCAAGTGTCACGTTGCTTGAGAAAATGCCGCAAATCGGTCGTAAGCTGAGAATTACGGGTAAAGGGCGTTGCAACCTCACGAACACGGCTGATATTTCCGAAGTCGTCAAGAATATTCCTGGCAATGGGAAGTTTTTATACAGCGCGTTAAAAAATTTTTCACCGATTGATACGGTAAATTT
>CAMJKR010000321.1 GCA_946406415.1 uncultured Selenomonadales bacterium
TTGAACCGCTGAATTGGAGTTCAGTAATAGCTTCCAAAATAACCTGGAAGAACGTTATGCCAAACGAGTTTTTCCTTACTACCAAGCCTTTAATTGTAACGTTACCGGCATCTGAACCTTCAACAATAGGGGTGTTGCCGTTTTCGTCCGTCGTATTGTAAACCTCGCCTTGTACAGCGGCGTCTTCGTCTTGGAGCGGAGCATTAACTTCACTAGCCGTAGCTTCCTTATTCGGAGCCTCTGTGTAGTCTTCAGCCTCTTCGTCGCTGGGCTTGATGTCAACGTCCAAGCTGAACGCCGCCTCGCCGCCACCGACGAATTCATTGTCAAAGGTAAATTCACCAAAAAAGTCTATCATTTAATAGGTACTCCTTTCTTCAGCCGCAACTTTTGTCGCGACTCAATCAAGAATTAATACTTGCTTGCTGTCAATTAGCAAGCTCCGAAAATCGAACCCCTTTAGAAGAATCCCAAGAAACTAAAACAGCGTTAGATTTATGAACCCTACACGATTCACTAAACCCAAACGCCACAGCCTTAATCTTGAATCTTCGGTTCCCCAACCTCCGATTAAGATTCCCCTTTTACTTCGACAAGCCCGCGTCCACCAAACGCCTTGACTTATCGGGCGCAGAATACAGCAGGAAAGAAATTTTGTCAAGTGGGGAAAATTAAAAGTTCGTTAAAATTGATTTAGGACTTATGGACAAGCGAAAAATTTTCGATTAAAATAGCGACAAGGAATTTTTTCAGTAACCTTTCATAAGGGGGAATGTCTCATGAAAAATAAAATTACAGTTAACAAGCTAAACGAGAAGCTCCACTTCTACTTAATCTCGAATGGCAAGCGGTACTATTTGTTTACTCAAGATTTTTCAAAGGGCGTGTATCAATTCTTTAAAAGCGGACGCTCGGAATCGGAACTGCATAAATACAATCTTTGGCGAAAAAATCCGCGCTTAGACAAAACGATTGAGAAGTTGCCGATGTATATGCGTTACGTTTTGAAAGAGGACAATGCCGCGTGAAAATGATTATTACCGAAAAATTTATTACGACAAAAAAATTTAGCTCCTGTCGAAGTCGACGGGAGCTTTTACTTTGTTTTCAGAAATATTTCTTTAACGGTCTTGGTTTATGATTATTAAAATACGTGAAATAATTGTTACCACGGCTGAGGCGTCATGGGAGTGACGACGCCAAATTTATAACCCCAATCGCGCAGGAAGTGAATTATTTCGGGCAAGGCTTTAACAGTCTCTAGTTTATCGCTGTTAGAGTGCATGAGGATAATCACGGAGCGCGGCGGGTTGTCGCCCAAATATTTTAAAACGTTGTTGACTTGTTGAGAGGCATTTGGCTTGGAGGGCGTGGCGTCTTCGGTTAAAGCATTCCAATCGTGCTCGACGTAGCCGCAACTGTCAATCATCGACCAATAATCGCCGTTAAACATGCCAACGCCGCCCGGCGCACGAATTATAAACGGGCGGACGCCGATAACATTTTTAATCGCGTTGTCGGTTTGAATAATTTGTTCCATAAAACTCCACGGGCTGGCATAAAGTTGGTCGTAGCGATGATTGTAGCTGTGGTTGCCGATTGCGTGCCCTTCGTTGAAAATGCGCTTCAAAACGTCGGGATAAGCTTCAACCATGTTGCCGCACACGTAGAAAGTTGCCTTGACGTTCTCGGCTTTTAAAATGTCCAAAATCTGCGGTGTAACCTTATTATCGGGTCCGTCGTCGAAAGTTAGATAAACAACCGACTCCGCCTCGTAAGGCTCCAGATACGGCAAAGTGAATGGCAAGCCTTTTTCCTGCCGCTCCCACATAATGTATTTGTCGTAAACGGGTTTGGTTGGGTCGTCAAGCTGAAGATTAGATAAATCATCGTTAGCCAAAATATAATCCTTATCGGGTTGAGCTTGCGGCGCGGGTTCAGAGGGTTGCGGCTCGTCTGTAGGATTATTTGCGTCTTGGGGCGTCGCAACTTCCGTCGGAATTTTATTAACGTCGCTCGGCTTTTGTTCTTGAGTGCAACCGATAAGGCTCGTCGTCAACAAAATTAACAGCACAGTGTAAAAAATTTTTTTCATGAGTTGCTCCTTAAAAAATAATTTTTTTTTACTATAAACCAACTTAGAGTTAGAATCAAGAAAAATTTTTTTGCGATTAAAAGGGTTGACGGCAAAAAGCGGGAAATAACCCACGCGAGGTGATTTTAATGGTTGATAAGAATTTGTTCCTGTATGATTTGGCAATCACTGCGATTTTTAAGAACGAGGCACCTTATCTTAAAGAGTGGCTCGATTATCATTTGCTTGCCGGCGTTGAACACTTTTATCTTTACAACAACGACAGCTCCGATAATTACAAAGAAGTCCTTGCGCCTTACGTCGAAAAAAATTTGGTGACGCTTACTGAATTTCCGGGCAAGATGATGCAGATGCCCGCTTATGATGACGCGATTGATAAATACCGTTTCGAGTGTCGATATATGGCGTTCATTGATATTGATGAATTCGTTTACCCTAAGAAGTTGACTGGGGGGGGGATTATTAAGATTGTCGACGAAATTTTGTTAAATGTTCCTCACGCGGCGGGTTTAGGGATAAATTGGCAAATTTTTGGTTCAAACGGACAAGATAAAGCAGATTACTCTCGCGGCGTATTGGAAAGATTTACTAGTCGTGCACAGAGTAACTACGGAAGCGGTATTGGCGTATACAATGTGTACGTTAAGTTAATCGTAAATCCGCGTTTAATGCAAACATTTATTTCTCCACACTTCGCTGTTTATTACAATGAAAAATATACCGTCAACTCCGCAGGGAATGTTATTAATAATTATTCCAATGATCCCATTCTTACGGATAAAATTGTCATTAATCACTATTACACAAAATCACGCGAAGAATTTGAACAAAGAAAAATTCCTAAAGGAATGGTTTATTTCGAGGATCGAGAATATATCATGAATAATTTTTACGAGTACGATCATAATGAGATCTTCGACGACGGGATTTTAAAATATCGTAACGCACGAAAAAAAAAGTTTTCGCTTGAAAGCAAGGAAGATAAATTGCGCCGCGTTGAAAAATTTTTGATTGAAAAGTTGACGCAATATCCGCTCTCCGCCGCTCCCGCAGATTTTTTTGATGATAAGCTAGAAACTTTCATGACGTGCCGCGCTGTGGCTGAAAAGCTCGGAATTAAAATCGGCAACCTTTCTGCGGAAGAATATTCGCTCGCGTGGATTTATACGACTTTTATCCGCTCCAGTTCGATGAGCCGCGCAGAAATTGAAATGTTTATGAGG
>CAMJKR010000322.1 GCA_946406415.1 uncultured Selenomonadales bacterium
TTTGCGGCGTGCGATTCGTCATGGGCGTATGCTCGGAATTAAAGACGCATTTTTAGAGGGCGCGATTGATTCTGTTGCAAAAATTTACTCCGACATGCCCGATTTCGAGGAACTTGCCCGCAATGTCGCGTATATCAAAAAAGTTGTACGACTTGAGGAAGATAGATTTGCCGCGACGCTTGCGCAGGGAATGGAAGTTTTGACGCACGAGATTGATAATGCCAAAACTCAAAATAAATCGGAACTGGACGGCGAAATTTGTTTCAAGCTTTATGACACGTTCGGTTTCCCGTTTGAGTTGACGGAAGAAATTTTGCAGGAAAATAATCTCGCGCCGGATAAGGCTGGCTTTGATAAGGCAATGGAGGCTCAACGGCAACGCGCTCGCGCCGCCCGTGCCGCCAATGAACGCCTTGATGTTCCCGACCTTTTGAACGTCGACACTGAACACCTTAAACACGACGAAACTTGCACAACGTCGAAAGTTTTTGTGCTGTGGAAAGACGGCAAAATTGTTGAGGAACTTCACGACGGCGACGAGGCTGGCATTATTTTAGATTGCACGCCGTTTTATGCGGAAGGCGGCGGGCAAGTTGGCGACGAGGGCTACTTTATCAGCGAACTCGGCAAGATTAAAGTTTCCAACGCAAAAAAATTGCCCGACGGCACGATTTATCACGAGGCTTACGTTGAGGAGGGGCAAATTAAAGTTGGCGACGTTGTAGAAATAAAAATTGACCGCGATAAAAAACTTTCATCTGCGCGGAATCACACGGCGACGCATTTATTGCAAGCCGCGCTTAAAAAAGTCGTCGGCAATCAAGTTAATCAAGCTGGCTCGCTCGTCACTCCCGAACGCTTAAGATTTGACTTCTCGAATTTTGAACCGGTGACGCCTCAACAATTAGCCGACGTGGAAGAATTAGTTAACGAGGAAATTTTAAAGGCAGTCGACGTTGATATTAAACAAATGCCGATTGACGAGGCTAAAAAACTCGGCGCAATGGCTCTGTTCGGCGAAAAGTACGGCGATATTGTCCGCGTCGTCAGCGTGGAAGATTTTAGTTGCGAACTTTGCGGCGGCTCGCACGTTAAAAACGTCGGGCAAATTGGCAGATTTAAAATTATCAGCGAAGGCGGCATTGCGGCGGGTGTCCGTCGTATCGAGGCTGTTACCGGTCGTGCGGCAATTAAAGATGCCACTCATCAAGCTGAACTTTTAAATCAAGTTTCCACGCTGTTAAAAGTCCGCGCAGAAGATTTGCCCGCGCAGATTGAAAAAATTCTTGCCGAAGATAAAACAATGCGCAAAAAGCTTGAGGAAATAGAAAAAATCCGTGAACGTGCAGAGGCGCAGAAAATTTTAGTTGGCGGCGAGGAAATTGGCGCGTTAAAATACGTTAAAGGCGTTGTGCAAGCCAAAACTCCGGACGAATTGCGCGGCATGGCAGATTTTCTTATCGACAAGCTCGACGGCGGCATAATCGTTCTTGCGGCAGTAAATGACGGCAAAGTTTCGTTGGTCGTCAAGGCAGATAAAAAAGCATTGGCGGCTGGCGTGCACGCGGGCAAGATTGTTAAAGAAATTTCCAAACTTGTTGGCGGGGGCGGCGGCGGTCGTCCAGATATGGCTCAAGCGGGCGGCAAAAATCCCGACGGAATTCCCGAAATGTTCAATGCCGCGAAAAAAATTCTTGAAAATCTCGGCAAATAACTTTTGAAGGCAAAAAAAATCCTCGTTACTCATTCAGAGCGACGAGGATTTTTAGTGATTAGTGATTAGTGATTGGTGGTTAGTGACTAGAAATTTTCCTAACCACTAACCACTAGCCACTAATCACTTAATAGCGTTCAATCTGTCAGCAATGGTTTGGGCGTCTTCGTCGCCTTCAATCGGCTCGATAATCGGCTGATTGCCCAACATGACAATTCCGTTTTGAACTGTTGCCGCATATTTATTTTGTCCTCTGTGATAAGCCGACGCCAAATTTCCTAAGATAAAATAGGAACGTTCAGCGGCAGACATATCCGACGACGGCGCAACTTTTATAAAAGTTTTATTGTTAATGGTTATGACAGCGTTTTTGGCTGTGACGTGATTTTTGCTGTACTCGTAAAGTTTTTTAACGTAAGCGTCGCGACGTTTTGCGCTGTCGGGGTGGTCAGAGGGATTGAAAAATGCCATTACGCTCGATTGTTTATCCCCGATTGACATTTCAACAAATTTTTGCATGACAGCCGCGCAGGCTCCGGGATTATAATTTGTGTGCGTCATATATTCAAAGCTCAAAAGGTCGGCTTCGGTCTCGTGTTTCCTGTCGCCGTGTGCAACGGAATGATTGAGCGCAATTTGAGTAATTGTCGACGTTAACCCGCCGCCGCCAATACTCGCACCAATTGCCGTACCAGCAACAGAGGCAGTTATAGCTTTTTGTAGATGTTTTTTACTGCCTTTAGCGACGTGATTTCTTTGCCCGTGCCCCATTTCGTGCCCGAC
The DNA here is from genome assembly GCA_946406415.1 of uncultured Selenomonadales bacterium. Classification (GTDB taxonomy): domain Bacteria; phylum Bacillota; class Negativicutes; order Selenomonadales; family Selenomonadaceae; genus Quinella. The sequence goes on from CAMJKR010000322.1 coordinate 2,498, forward strand.
GATAGCGGCAATCTCGTCCTCGTTGGTAATTTTCTTGAACGTGCCGGCATTAACCATCATTACATGCCCCATTGAGCAAGCGGCGTTGATTGTATTTTGATTAGAGATAAAGTAGAGGTAAGGCTTGCTTTTAATGGTAGGGTCAATCGCGGCGACGCCTTCAGTTAAATTCGCCATAATTCTATCGAGTTTTGCGTTGTATTCGGCATCGTCGCTGACGCCATATTTTTTGCGGAAGCTGTCGTAAAGTTCTTGGCGTCCCTCTTCAGTTGTGTCGTAGTATTTAATTTTTTGGTTGAGTTGCGCGTTTAGTTGAGTGGCTTGTATGCCTATCATGACACCCGCACCGATAAGGTCGCCTGCACTTGCCGCCTCAACCGTAGCGGGCGCACCGAACGTTAGCGAAATACTTAACGCCGCCGCCGTTATAGTTGCCAAAAATTTTTTCTTTAAGCTCATGGTGATTTCCTCCTTGAACAAAAATTTTCCACATGATAGCAAAAAAATTTCCCGTATGCAAAAATTTTTTTCGCGGCTTGAAAGTCTGAAATTAATCTGGTAATATACACGCAAGCAAATTGAATTTAGGAGGGAAAGTTTATGGCAAGACCTTGGGCGCGAGCACCGGCTCACGAATAGAAATTTTAATTTGCAAAGGGCAATGCCGTTTGATATAATCAGCGGCGTTAAAATTTAAGGAGAGTTGCACAATGATGAAATTGGAAAAGAAACAAGTTAGGTTTGTCAGCATTTTAATTGCGGTGATTTTTATCGGCTCTGTAGTCGCGTTGGCTTTGACACAAACCGGAAA
>CAMJKR010000323.1 GCA_946406415.1 uncultured Selenomonadales bacterium
GCAACTACGATAAAGAGAAAAATGATATTGAATATTTAGTGATGATGACGCGAGCAGCGCACACCGCGTTGCATAATCCGAATCTCGGCAAGCTCGAATTGTTCACGTGTAAAGTTTGCGGTAAGGTTTTTCGGGCACGCAAGGCGAACGGCAACTGATATTGCTCAAAAAAGTGCAGACTAGCCGCCAGAAGAGAAACAATTCATTCAGGCAGATACAATGAGACGCGAATTTGTCCGCAATGTGGCGAAGAGTTTGAAGTTCCGAAATATAAACGGCAAAAATATTGTTCAAATCGTTGCGGCGCATTGGCTCAATGGGAGCGACAAAAAACATTTAACGTATAGAGGCTAGCAAGGGGCGGATTCGGCAACGCCTCCACGATACGGATTGTATAACTTACGACAACGAGGAAATTTTGGACTGCATAAATTGCGGGATAAGATTTATTCGGCGAATAATAGCGCGGTTGCGCCCTGCCTTGCTGATGTCTGAAACGACTGGCACCTTAGCGGCGGGCATTAAAGCAATCATACTTCAAACGCGCCCAACAAAAATAATTAGCGTAACGGCGAACGGCAAGGCTTTGGAAGAAACGGAATTAGCATTTGCAATTCACAAACCAGAGGCAACTGGCGAACCCAAAAAATTTTATTTAACGGGCACGCAGACGATTAATTTTTATCCTACGCCAACAGAGCCAACGCCCTGCACAATCCGCACAGTCGACGATATAGCGGAATTGGCGTGGGAAGATAATTCACCGCTTTTAACTGAATTCGATGATTTTCTGGTTGAATATGCGGCAATTCGGCTAAGTGTTGGCAACGAATACGACATGACACAAGAAAGCCAACTTATGGCAAATATCGTGACACAAATTCAGCAGATATTAATTCCGCCGCCCGTTGGAATAGTCGTTAAGAGGTATTGGTCATGAATTTTTATAAATAAATGAAGGAATATTTTTAAATTCGTCTAATATCGCACATGATAATAAGTCATTGTTCGAGGTGATTAAAATGCAAACTGCTGACAATGTTGCTCGTTGGTTTTTGAGCCGAAATGAACTGAAAGCTTTGAGCGGTGAAACGGATTTTATTTCCAATCTCAAATTGCAAAAATTGCTCTACTATGCTCAAGGAATATATCTCGCACTTTATGATGAACCTTTATTCGAGGAGCCTATTGACGCTTGGCAGTATGGTCCCGTAGTCGAAACGGTTTATCAAAAGTATAAGGAAAACGGAGCCGACGGTATAAAAAATTTTGAGTATCCTGAAGAAAACTTTTCGGAAGAGGAAGAATCAACATTACAGTTTGTTCAAAATGCTTTTGGACAATTCTCGGCATGGAAGCTTGCTGATATGACACACGAAGAAAGCCCGTGGAAGGATACACCCCGCAACGAAACAATTCCATTGTGGAAAATTCAAAATTATTTTAAGGACAATTACATTGAGCAAAGTTTTTAAATCGCCGCAACCAAAACTTAAAGCTCGACGAGAAACTTCGCCAATAAGTATACCAAAAATTTCAGTTTCGTTGAGATACTTAACAACAAACAAAAATTTCAACTTTGATTTCTTCGGCAAGAACTTCCGAGACAAGGCAACAGCTTTTGAACAATTCGCGGAGTTTTTAAAACAGTTGACAGCAAAGAAAATGCTTGAAATCAGCACCTTGAGTAAGCTTGACGTTTGCGGCTTTGAAACCATGCCATTCGCACAAATAAAATTTAATCCCGATGTTGTTATCTTAGGCAAAGATACAAAAATACATGTATTTCGTTTTGGCACTGGTAATAACTACAGAATGTTGGGATTTTTTGAGCGAGAACAGGCAGTTTTAAATATAATCGGATTTGACTTTAATTTTTCAGCATATTCACATTAACGAGCAATACCGCTACGGCGGTTTTTTTGTTAGGAGAAAAAATGAGACTTGGAGTAAAACACCAAAATCAATTCCAGATAGTGCACGCGGATTTTTCTGGCGGCTTGAATACAAGCACAAGCGTTGACGGCATTGCCGAAAATCAACTGGCACGGGCAACCAACGTTGAAGTCGACCACGCGACAGGCAAATTAAAAACGGTTGCAGGAACTATTGACGTGCTCAAAGTTGAAAATCTTTTCGGCGCGGCTTACGACGAGATTAATCAGAAGTTCTTGCTGGTGGACAAGGCAAAACTGGTTTACGTGTTTGACCACAAAACGAACGCGCTAAGCAATGCGATTGGCGTTTTGAGCGGCACGCTTTATCCAATTTGCACGAGCTGGGAAGACGGGCTTTTAATCGCGAGCGGCGGCAAACTCCAATACTTCAACGGCGAAAATTTATTGACGATAGAAAATTCGCCAACAGCAACGAATGTTTGCGTTCAGGCAGGTAGAGTGCTAGTAATGGACGCAAATAATTTGTACTTAAGCGGCGTGGGTGACGAAACAAATTGGCTAGAGGACGCCAACATTGATTCAAGTGCAAAATTTTTGGAAGTTGGCTACAAGGACGGCGGCGAATTAGTCAGCATGGTTAGCTTGCCTAGTGGTGTCATTTTGATGAAAAATAATCGGCGCGTTTATCGCTTGAATATTGGATTCCCCGCGTGGTCGCTCGTTGAAATTTCGCACAACACAGAAGTTAGCGAACGGCTAAGTATTTGTGCGGTAGCTGATTTGGTTTTCGTTCTCGGACGCAATGAGGTACAAAATATTCAAGCGGCGAATATTTACGGCAATGCCAAAGCGCAAAATATTGCGATATTGATTGAATCGGAAGTTAAAAAAGTATCGAAAAATTCTTTGCTACGCTACGTCCCGAAACTGAATCAAGTTTGGATTTTAAACGGCGAATTTGTGTTGATATTTGACCTCGTTACAAAAAGTTGGTACAAGCGGCAATTCAATTCGCAAATTCTGGACGTTATTTCGACGACTTCAAAGGTTATATGTGGCAGTTTACCGACAAGCTCAAAATCGGCGGCAAGCAGTTCGACGGCAATATTTTGTACGATTAAGTTGCTTTATAGGTTCGCTACGTAGAATGCAGGTAGACTACAAAAATTTTACAAAACTAGCTGTAATGCGGATTTTTGCGACTAGCAAATTAAATGTTCATTAAAATATTTTCAATGTTGATGATTATTGCCGGTCTTTTTTGCGTCGTGCGTTTATTGTAAAGCAAAAGACCGATGAGCTTTATCACCGGTCTTTTTTATATATTCAGTTAAAATATTTTCAATTTTGGTGGAGACGAGGGGGATCGAACCCCTGACCTCTTGAATGCCATTCAAGCGCTC
>CAMJKR010000324.1 GCA_946406415.1 uncultured Selenomonadales bacterium
GGCAGAACTTCACTCCGAAATTCTTATCCCAAGAGCCGATGCCAACGAGCCTAACAAATACTTCCGCATGGGCAAAGAAATTAGTCACGATAAAGTAATTTATTATCTCAACCGCAAAGCCGGTTTGGATGTATAAAAGGAGGAAATTAAAATGAAGAACGAAAAAATTTTTGCAAACGAAATGCTTACCGACATTGAGCTCGATACTGTATCCGGTGGAAATATTTTTGAAAGCAGAGCTTTGATGAGAGCAGTCGGAATTAAAGTACCGCGCACAACCGGATGGGGCGTTGATGAAAAAGAGTATAAAAAATCCATTGCCGAGTTGGACAGGTTATTGAAACACGAATTTAATATAAACGCTACCTTCGATATGCTCGATAAAAATAAGTACACCGTAACAGAAAATTCGGGCACCAAAGCATTGACCCACCTTGAAGTAATGAAACGAGTTAGAAGCCACTATCCACAGCCCGCCGACTAAAATCCGAATAGCAAAAAAAATCCCCTGTACAAATCTACGGGGGATTTTTTTTGTATAAAAATACTGCCACATCAAAACGGCGTATTTAAATTCTTAGTAAAAATTCACCTCTCGATAAAAACTGTCGCGTTCAACGGGCTGATAACCGCATTCCAAAATAATTTTCTCCAAAGTTTCGCGAGTAATTCCCGCCGAAGATTTTGCGCCCGCCGCGTGAATAATTTTTTCTTCGCCTATTGTGCCGTCTAAATCATCTGCGCCAAAGCTCAAAGCCAACTGTGCAATCGGCAACGTCAACATCACCCAAAAGGCTTTGAAATGTTTAAAGTTGTCAAGTACTAATCTTGACAGCGCGAGCATTTTTAAATCTTCCCACGAGCCGACGCGCCGCAAATTAAATTTTCTGCCAAGCTCCGTGTTTTCGGGGTGGAAGGGGAATAACATCATCGCTTGAAATCCGCCGGTCTCATCTTGTAAATCGCGCAATTTTAGTAAGTGGTCGACGCGCTCTTCAATCGTTTCAATATGTCCATACATTATCGAGGCATTTGTTTTCAAGCCGAGTTTATGCGCCGTTCGCATAACGTCAAGCCATTCCGATGCGGAACATTTTTTAGGGCAGATAATTTCGCGGACGCGGTCGGATAAAATTTCTGCTCCACCGCCTGCCAATGAAGTCACACCTGCCGCAATCAATTCGCTCAAAACTTCAGAAAAACTTTTGCCGCTGATTTTGGCGAAGTTCACAATTTCAACGGGCGTAAATGCATTAACCCCGACGTTAGGCAAAATTTTTTTCACAAGCTTAACGGCGTCAACGTAATAAGAAAAATTTTTGTCGGGGTGCAACGAGCTGACGATATGAATTTCTTTAACCTGCGCGGCGTTCTGAAGAATTTTTTCTACGTCGTCGAGTTCGAGGGTAAAAGCGCGATTGTCGCCACTTCTGCATTGATAAGCGCACAATGGACAATTCGCACTGCAAACGTTGGTTAAGTTTATGTGGCGGTTGACGGTGTAGAAAATTTTTTTGCCGGTCTTGAGTTCTTTGACGCGCCGCGCAGATTCCGCCAAATATAAAAGGTCGTTGTCTTCGTAAAGCGCAAGAATTTCATCGCGCTCAAGTCTCGTGCCTGAAGAAATTTTTTCCTTTGCAATGTCTAAGTTATTCATGGGTTGCCTCCCCTTTCAATGGGAATGCGTCCGACCTCGCGAATAATTTTAATAATCTCGTCTTCAGCAAGTGAACGCGGCGAAGTAGCTCCGGCGTCGTGCAAAATATTTTCGCGGTGTATCGTCCCGTCAATGTCGTTTGCTCCAAAACTCAACGCAACTTGCGCAACCGGCACCGTCAACATAACCCAATAAGCTTTGATATTTTTAAAGTTATCGAGCATGAGCCTGGAAATTGCCATTGTGCGCAAATCGTCCCACATTGAAGTTTGTTTAATCTCCTTTTCCAGCGCGGTATTTTTTGGCAGGAACGGGAAGCAGATAAAAGTTTGGAAGCCGCCGGTTTCGTCTTGAAGTTCGCGTAATCGGATTAAATGTTCGATACGCTCCGATAAAGTTTCGATATGTCCGTAAAGCATAGAGGCATTAGTTTTAATTCCGAGATTATGCGCCGTGCGTGCGACGTTAAGCCATTGGTCGGCAGTGGCTTTTTTCGGGCAAAGTAAATTTCTCACGCGTTCGGTTAAAATTTCTGCGCCGCCGCCGGCAATTGCCTCAAGCCCTGCCGCTTTTAACCTAATCAAAATTTCCTCGACGCTCAATCCGGAAATATTTGCAAAGTGCTGAATCTCAACGCCCGTAAAACCTTTGATGTGCAGATTAGGAAATTTTTTATGAAGAACTTCGACGAACGCCAAATAATTTTCAAAAGTCCACATGGGGTGCAAGCCGCTGACGATATGCAAGCCAGATAAATGCGGGTCGCGGCTCGCCTCCGTCACAAGTTTAATCGCGTCGTCAATCGTCATGGCGTAGGAGCCTTTATCGTCGGCATTTCGCCCGAACGCACAAAACTTGCAACGCGCCTTACAAATATTTGTTAAGTTGACGTGGCAGTTAACGTTGTAATAAACGAGGTCGCCGCAAACTTTTTTCCGCACATAATCGGCAAGTGCACCGAGCCAACTCAATTCATTGCAGGCAAATAAAATTTCTCCGTCCTCGCGGCTCAATCGTTTGCCGTTCAAAACTTTTTGTTCAATTTTCTCAAGCTCTCCTCTTACAAACAAAATTTTTTCCCTCCGTTCGATTAGTCGGAAATATTTTACCGCGTCGCGCAGATTGTTGCAAAAAATTTTTCTAAAAAAGTGCTTGACAAAACCGTTTTTTTTTTTTAATAGACGAGCAAAATCGCTTGAAGAGGAGGACTCTATGAAACTTTCCCGATATAATTTTTTAAAGCAATACGACGAGGCGACGATTTTTTTCAACGCGATAACTTGTGCACTTGCCGTTGTCGATGAAAATTTTTTGCGAGTCATCAATGACGTGAAGAATAATTCTTATGACGAAAAAAATTACGACGCGCAATTAATCGCCGATATGAAAGCTTCGGGCTGTCTGGTTGAGGACGACGTTGACGAGTTGGAGCGGTTGGAATTTTATCGTAATCTTGCCAAGTATGACATGACAAATTTTGGTTTGACGATTGCTCCGACGCTTGATTGTAATTTCCGTTGCAAGTATTGTTTCGCCGATGAGGGAGAATACCACGGCAGACGAGCTCTTATGAGCGAGGAAGTCGGCAAGGCAGCACTTGATTTCCTTGTTAAGAATTCCGGAAGCAGGAGAAATCTTGAGGT
>CAMJKR010000325.1 GCA_946406415.1 uncultured Selenomonadales bacterium
GACCGCACAAAGGCACTGATTTAGGCGCGGACACGGGCGCGAATATTTATGCGTCACTGAACGGCACAGTAACTTATTCTGGCTGGGCGGAAGGCTACGGCAATGTTGTTTATATTCTTTCGCGAGTCGGCAACTACAACGTCGAAACGAGATACGCGCATTGCTCGGCACTTTTAGTCAGCGCAAATACGCAAGTCTCTGCGGGCACGATAATAGCGAAAGTTGGCTCGACAGGTTGGGCTACTGGTCCGCATCTTCACTTTGAGATTCGTATAAACGGCGAGCCGGTCAATCCGAGACGCTATTTGAAAGGCTTACCGCCGTCGAGCGGCACTGGTTATGGCACTCTGCCCGATTCGATAAAGAATATTTTCGACGCGGCGTATGATTTTGGCAAACCGTTGCGCGAAGTGATAGAAAAAGTTGGCGAGCAATGCCAAGAGGCTCTGAAAAGGTTAATCGGTGTCGGCAAATGGCTCTTGATTGTGCTCATAACGATAGATTTGGCAATCAGTATGAGTTTGTACGTTTTAGATAGCAGTAATGAAACGGATTTTTTCTCAAGAATAACTTATAAGCTGATGTTTTACGTCATGCTGATATATTTCTTGCTGAACTGGAGTGACGGCGTAGCAAATTTTGCAAAAGAAATGTTCACGGGCTTTGGCGGCATGATGATGGGCGCGAGCGGCGCAGAGGCAATGGAGGCAGTCTCCGACCCAATGGATATTGTTTCAAAGGGTGTGCACATAATCGCGCCGATTTACAACGAGTTATTCAAAATTCATAGCGTCATGGACTTGATGTCGAAAATTGCGCTGTGGTTGCCGTCGTTATTCTTCGCAGTGATACTGACAATATGTTTCTTCGCGATAGCCCTGCAGATGACGCTGGCTTATTTGGAATTTTATATCGCAATGGTATCAAGTTTCACAACATTTTTCCTGTCTGGCTTAAAGCAAACGAGAAAATTCGCGGCGAACGGAATCAACGGAATATTTGCGGTGTCAATTAAGCTGATGTTCTTCTGCATGTTCTCGTTGATGTTGCAGATGATGATGAAAAATATCGTGGTGGAAGATTTTTACACAATCGGCGGGAACGTGACGAAAGTTGAAAGCTCTGCGGGTGCGTCAAGTGGCGCGATAACTTCAATCGACCAACTTATGGCTCATATTCGGGTAGTAGAATCGAGCAACAGATATTATGTCGACAATGGACTCGGATATTTCGGCGCGTACCAGATTGACTACGCAAATTACGACAACTGGACGCATTGGACGGAAGATTTTGTAGCAAACGGAGGAATATTGGAAACGTCGCCGGTTACAGCTGAAGAACCACACGGACCGGCATGGACGCCCAACAATCAAGACAACATTGCCAGATATATTTTGACGGGCTACTACAAAAAGTACGGCTCGTACGAAATGGCGGCGAGATGTTGGAATCAAGGCGAAGGCGGCAGAAATAATTCTGATGCTGACATTTATTGGGCGAAAGTGTCTGGCGTTGACCCTACAACGGGCGGATTTACCGCGCCGCAGGTGACAATCAACATGATTTTGCTATTCAAGATAACGTTCGTGGTGATGATGTTCGTATACATGGGCAGTCGGGTTTCAAAATTGGTGCTCAAGCAATTTGGCAGCAGTGGATTCAGTTTCACGGGAGGTAGCGCATAAATGAGCGTTAAGAAAAAATTTTTGGCAGTGATGAGCGTGTTAAGTGCGGGATTTATCAGCGGATATGGTTTAATCGCTTATGCTCATATAATTCCAGGCGTCGATGAGCCGTTTAATCCTGCCGCTTATTACAGTTTGACGCAAATATCGTGGGCAGACAGCCCGTCGCCGTATGCGTTGAAAGATTTAGCGAGCAATGGCGGTAGTGTATTTGATTACACTCGATATATAAAGTCTGTTCTCTTTGGCGATAAGTTTGAAAAGCTTGCTGAGACAGATGCCGACAAGACAAAGAACGACGAAATAAATTCCACGCCATTTACTGAAGAAATATTCGCTGAAACGTCGGCGGCATTGAAAGTTATCGGCATAGGCACGGAAAAAGTTGCTCGAACGGCGGCGATGATAGACGAAACGAACCCTTATTTGCGGCAAGGAAACGACGACCATTGGGATTCTTATGACCCAAACGCCTATTCTCGGCAGGGAAAATACAAGTGGCTTGATGACACGTACAAAAACTTCGCTGACGGTGCGAAAGCTGAAATTGTAGAGACGGAAAAGACGATAGAGGTAGCAAAAAAGATTTTTGAGCACACAAACGCGGCTGAAGGGCATTTGCAAATGTATCAAGCGCAAAATGAGTTGAAAACGCTATTGGCATACGAATTGGCGCGACAAAATGCTCTTGATTCAAATTTAGCGCAACTGCAAGCGGTAAATCAGGCGAACGAGTACGATGAGACGGTCGAATCTGCTTACATTGATTCAATAACGAAATTTGACGTTATCGACCCGTATGACGGCGTGAATTTTCAACTGCTGAACGAAGAATTTGCTTACGAGAAACCAAAAACGTCAAGAATGCCCAATTTCAAATAAGAAAAATTTACCCTGCTCGAAGAAATTTGGGCAGGGATTTTTTAATGCTCGATATTTTCAAGGATGGAAATCATTTGCGCCGGCGTGACGATAAAATCACGAACAGGATAGTGCCGTTGGTTGCCGGTCACAAGATAAGCGTCGTCATCTCGTTTAGCTAAAGCGACTTCGTAGAAAATCAAGTCGTCAGGGTCGGAAAAATTTTCGTCAGACTTTTTCGGCGTGACTTTCATACCGTAAATCTTGAAAGCTTGCAAAACAACATGAATAGTCGCGGGATTGAGATGAAATTTGTCGCGATAAAGCACGTCTTCATACTCGGCAAGAATATCGTCGTGCAACAAAGGAATAATTTTGCCGTCCATCACAGCTTTGATGACTTTAACGGTTGCGGTATCAGATTTTTTGGACAGGAGCGCGGAAAGAATGACATTGGTATCAATGACGGCATAAAAAATCAAGTGCGTCGCCTTCTTTCGGCGCGAACGGCTGAAATTTCTGCGTTAATTTCGTCAAGAGACATTTCCGGCACATCAGCGGCTTGTTTTCGCAATTCTTCAAAGGCGTGCCAAGCATCGGCTCTCGAAATCGCAGGTTCGGGAAGTTTTGCGCTGAAAGGCAATCCGCGTTCGATTTTACTGCGAATTAGGAACATACGTAGCGCAGTAGTTAAATCCATGCCGAGCGATTCATAAATTTCGGCGACTTCTTGCTGTAA
>CAMJKR010000326.1 GCA_946406415.1 uncultured Selenomonadales bacterium
TTTGATAAATTCGACCGCTAATTTTTTCTACTTACACAATCTGCTTGACACTGCCTAATTATTAAGATTTTCCGTGCTTCCATTTGCCAAAGGTCCTCTTATCCCCGAATCATTTTTTAAATAATCTGCCACTGCAAATGGTTGAATGTTTTCAAGATATTCTTTATCGCTTAATGAATCTGACAGAGATGCCATTTCCGAAGTCTTGACCGATTCTGCCTCGCGGGTTTTTTGTTCTTCTGCTAATCGGCGTTCTTCTTCTTCACGAGCTTTTTGTTCTTCTGCCGCTTTGCGTTCGGCTTCCGCTTCGGCGCGCAATATTTTATCAACATCTTCCAAAGCTTTTCTGCGAGAAGAAGTTTCATCCGGACTTTCTTTTTTCATGTATTCTTGAAATCGTTCATCAAAAATTTTCCGTTCTTTTTCGTTTAGCTGACTGACACGTTCAATATCTCGGTGCGCTTTTTCCGTCTGTAGGTTAAATGACGAATAAGATATAAGACAAAAAATTATCCCGACCAAACTGAATAAAGCTGTTGAAACGAAAGAAATTTTTCGTTCCGTTTTATCGGAGTGTTTAAGTCGCCATTGTTCGTCTGTAATTTTGTTGTCTCTGTATTTGTTGAAAGCAGTATCGAACATAAGCAATGCTAATAGTCCTGTAACCCACCAATACATCTCAAAGAGCGAGCCAATTAAAAGGGCAAATAAAAGAATTATCCCGATTATCATCAAAATATGCATAAATATTCCCTTCCGTCCCAAAAATGATTAGCCGACAAGTGAATAGGCAATAACTCCCAATGCTAAGGCGGTAAATCGATGACCGGCGAGCCATAAAAAAACTGCTACAATATAAAGAATCGCTGCTAACACCTTGTATGCCTCCCTTAAATAGTTCTACAAAAAAAAGCCCGACCAAATTTTGGAACGAGCCGATAAATTTTTCATGAGCGACTGCCGGCAATTTCTCCGACATTTATATATTCCATTAAACACCAACCGCACATGCCGTCGTAATAAGTTTGATAAAAACCATTCGTTGGAGAGCTGCTACGTTCACCGAGCATTCCTCTGTAAATTTTGACCGTTGCGCCGAGTGGAACTTTTGCAATACGCGGAGCCGCCGTTGAAGGATATTCGCGCAAAGAAATCCATTCGTTGCAGTTAACGACTTGCGCCCAAAAATAAGTTCCTACTGTAATCGGCGATACTTCTTTGTCGTGCCAGCCTACAGGTTCAAATACCGTCGATTGAGCTTGAGCTACTGGAGCAATCATTATGACTGTCATAACCGCTAGAATCGTAAAAAATTTTTTCATACCATTAACCTCCTTTCCATAAAATTAACTGTTTACTTGATAATCAAACAAAATTTTTATAAACTTCCAAACAAAGTCTGTTTTCTTCTTCGCTGAAAGTGACGAGTGATGCCAACTCTACGCCCAAGCCGGCAGCAATGTCGACGAGTGTAGGTAACGGAATGCCGCTATTGTATTTGCCGCGTTCAATACGTCCTATGGTACTTTCACTCATATTAACTTTTTCGGCGAGTTCGATTTGAGTCATTTGTCGGAGGTTGCGATAGTAAGCAATTTTCGCGCCGATTTGCCTGTATATTATGGTGTCCTTACGCTCCATTTTGATAAATCCTTAACTAAAATATTTTTTACAGTTTAACATAAAAACTTGAAGTAATTACGCTACCTTATGGCGAATATCCGCCTAATTCTTTCGCCGCAAAAATCATTACCGCGTTAATTGTACAAAAAAAAATTAGCCGTGTGACTTACCTCGCAGGTACACTCGGCAAAAAATTTTCAGTCAACAATATCAAACCACACGCACCAATAATGCTCGTCCATTTTGGATTCGTCGCCCTCCAGCCAAATTTGTATGTAAGCGGAAGAATTTTTTCTGTCAGATAGCTCGTAAGAATTAAACGGGATAACGAAATCCGTTGATTCGCCGACGTTTAGAACGGGCACGGATTTAATCGAGTTTAATTCGTCGCCCATAGTTTGATTGAGGATAAATTTAATCCGCAAATCGTTCCAAATGCCGCCCGTGTCGTTGGTTACGTGCAACCGCGCTTGTGTTCGTCGCCACTCGTCGCGGGTGATTTTTATGTTCTCGTGCATGTGCGCAAATTGGTCGAACAATGCGCCATTCAAATAAAATTCCGTCTTGAGCTGTCCCGAAAACTTTTTACGCGGCGGCTCATATTTTTTAGGCGGCTCATAATTCGGCGCAGGTGAATCATTTGACGGCGGCAAAACAATTTCCGGAAATTTAAATGCGTCAATCTGCGCGGACTCTTTTTCTACCGTTGAAGTAATTTTTTCCGGCTCAGAAATTTTTTCGGCGGGCTGAATAATTTCTTCTGAAAAGTTTTCGTTTGTGTTAAGCGTCGGTGCACTTGCCAACAAAAAAATTCCCGTCGTCAAACAAATCAACACTGCTGAAAAATTTTTGCGAGGCGGCTCCTCAATCGTCAATGCGGCTTTAAGTTCGTCGACGTTCTGAAATCTATTTTTCGGGTCAAGCTCCGTGCATTTGTCTAAAATTTTTTTCAAGCGTCCTTTGCAATTTTCGTCGAGCAAATTTTTTATCGTAACACCGAGCGAATAAATATCACTGCGCTGGTCAGTCTGCCCACTGCCGTATTGTTCGGGCGGCGCGTAGCCCTTTGTGCCCAAAAGTTTCGTGTCAGTCTCTTTGCCGTCTTTAAAAATTCTCGCCGCGTCGAAATCAATCAGCCGAATTCTTCCGCCCTGCAATATCAAATTCGACGGCTTTATATCGCGATGAATTATTTTTTGTTCGTGCAGTTCCTTTAGCCCGTCGCAAAGTTGCAATAAAATTTCTCGCGCTTCGGGTTCACTTAACAATTTTTTCCGCTCAAATAAATTTTCGCCCTGGATAAATTCCTCGACGATAATAGTTTCTTCAGCATCTTCCGCGCAGAAAAATACTTTTGCCGGCAATCGGAACGAAAATTTTTTTATCAAGTCGTAAGGCAAGCTCGTAGCCGCCACGCGCTTTATTATCACGAGTTCGCCGCTTTGTTTGGACGCGGCAAGCCACACTTCGCCGCGCTCCGAACGCTTGAGCGGCTTTAATTTTTCAAATCGGAACGCGGCAAGCCACACTTCGCCGCGCTCCGAACGCTTGAGCGGCTTTAATTTTTCAAATCGGAACGCGGCAAGCCACACTTCGCCGCGCTCCGAACGCTTGAGCGGCTTTAATTTTTC
>CAMJKR010000327.1 GCA_946406415.1 uncultured Selenomonadales bacterium
TGCCTTAGAAAAATTACTTGAGCCGGTTATAACGCTGTCTACATTTTCCGTTATTTCATTTTCCGATTTCCGTGCAACGTAAACTTTTGCATGTAGTGGAGCCTCCGTGTAAATTCTAATTTCCAACTTACTTGAAGCCAACCAATCCAAAAATTTTCTTACTCCGTACTCAACTTCATAGCTCACATCAGAATCATCAAACTCACCTTTGACTGACTTTGAAAAATTTTCCTTCGCAACTTTCACTGTCGGCGAAAAAATACTTCCCGAATATATAACACCACTTAAAATCTGCGCTGTAAGTTTATCGACGTTCAATCCCACAAGGATTCGGATTTTTTTTACTGACTCCAGAGCGTCGCACATCAAAAAGAATCCGCTCGTCCGAAAATACCCCACTATGACATCAAAAAAATTTGTATCGCCACGCAAAAGTGTTTGAAATTTACCGTATAAATCTCTTTCCGGTTCATTAGTAAAAAATTTCAAATTATCATCCATCGCCTATCTCCGTATATTTTAAATTCTTCCGATAAACATCTTCTTGAATGATTTTCAACGATACTATAGCACAAAGAAAAATACTTGTCATGGAATGCCCAAAAAATTGTGCAAAAATTGGGCACGCGGTTTTTGCTGGATGTGCTATCATAAGGCAAAGCAAATTTTTCGGAAAATGTTCACTTCCGCATTTCACTTCGTGAAACGCTAATTTTAGCCCGTCGTGACGCCGTTTGTCGGCGGAAAAAATTTGCCAGTCGCTGTGCTCCTTGAACCTGCGGTTGGCTTTAGAAGGGAGAGAAACTTCATGGCGATGTTCCATTTCAGACTCAAGTCGGACAAGAAACCTAACGGAACAAAAATTTCTGCTGTCCAACACGTGGAATATATTAACCGCGAAGGTTCTTTTTCCCACGACGAGCACTGGAAGGAAAGCAACAAATTTGTTGGCGATTTTATCACGACGGCAAAGACGCCAAATGCGCTCAACGGATTGGAAACTCTTCTTTACAAAACCGATGATTTCGGCTCTATCAAAAATTCTGAGCGAGGAATAGAAGTGACCGAGAATGCCTCTTCTACTACTTTGTCTATCGCTCTTATGCTTGCCGCCCAGACAATGAATAATCAGCCGCTTATCATTCACGGTTCGCCGGATTTCCATAAAGCTGTATTGCAAACAGCCTTGCTTGCAAATCTTCCCATAACTTTCGCCGACCGTCTTTTACAAAATGAATTTCAACGCCTTAAGGAGAGAAAAGCAGACGATGATAAAAAATTCATTACCAACGGAGGAATTATTCTCACACAGAGACCAAATCCCAAGCCCAGTATTGCGCCAACTCTTGCAAAATCAATCGAAGATGCAACCAAAAACGGATTTCGCTTGCCTACACTGTCCCAACTCCCTTTGGTTCATTCAGAATCAAAAGGAACTGACATGCTTTTGCCGGATGATGAATCTGGTGAGTTGGAATCCCTCGCAAAAGACTGCTATAACCTTGTGCGATGGGATTTTTCTTCAGAGCAAGCACGATTAGCTAAATGGACTGCCAACAAAATTTTGGAGAATATCGAGGAAACAATGGAGCAACATTCTGCTCTTTCTCACGTAGAATATATCAATCGAGAAAAAGCATTTGCCAAACGAGGCGGTTGTATTTTTCATGCTCATCAGTTGCCAAAATGGGCACACGACGACCCGAAAAAATTTTTCCACGCCGCCGATAAGTATGAAGGTAAAGGCAATCGCCGATACATGGAGATTGAATTTGCCTTGCCTAATGAATTAAAAACGGTCGAGCAGTACAGACAAATTATTGACGCTTTCATCGCAAAACATTTGAGTGACCACTATTACGCCTACGCTATTCACAATAAAATCGGAGTAATGTCAGACGGACAACATCATCCCCACGTTCATATTATGTTTTCGGAGCGTCTGATTGATGAAGTAGAAAAAGAGAAGGAAAGAGCCGCTTGTAATTTCTTCAAATACCCCGCGCGAAGGAAAAAAGACGGTTCAGATCCGTCTTTTGAGGAACGCCGCAAACATGGTGCGCCCAAAAATCGCAACTGGTCAGATAAATCTTTTCTTACGGTGTTGCGAGCCGACTTTGCGCAAATCCAAAATGGAGTATTGGAGCAAAATGGCTTTTCCATTCGCGTTGACCATAGAACATTACAGGCGCAAAAGGAAGAAGCGGAGAAAAACGGCGATACTTTCCTTGCCAGACTTTTTAACCGTATTCCGGAAGAATACGTCGGAGTGATTTCCTGCAAAGAGAATGATGACGAGAAAGTAGAACGGCTGAAAGAATTTCGCGCCCTTCGCAAGCAACATTTTGATTTAGTCATGAAATTGGACGCAATCGCAAAGGAAAAGGAAGAATTAGAAACTAAAGATGCTGTCCAAATTTCTACGACCAATGCCAAGAATCTTACCGACTCCCAAGATTTTATTTCTCAAAAATTTCTTTCTCAATATCAGCAAGAGCTGAAAGCTAAAATGCTCACAGCGGTATTTCTTTCTCAATATCAGCAAGAGCTGAAAGCTAAAATGCTCACAGCGGTCGCAGAGGTCAATAAATGGAAGCGTGTCATTATTTCCCAACATGAAGCCGAAGAACAAGCCAAGCTTGAATACATGACAAAATCCGAGCGGGAATTGTGGCAAAGATATTTTGAAACGTTAGCGCAGAAAAAACAGTTGGAAGAATTTTTGAAGACGCTCAAAAAGCCAAAGGAAACTCAAAAGGAAGCTTTAAAAGCCTATAACGACCTTGTCGCCGGCGTTAATTTTAAAATTTTTTCTCTGTTATCAGCGGCGAGATTGATGAGAAAATCGGTCGTCGAAATAGAAAAAAAGCTTGATTCTCCAGATTGCAAGAAAAATATTCTCCTCGTCACTCATCAGATTCTTCAGGCTAATCTTTACGCAAAAAAAATGTTAAGGAGCGAGAGTGATAACCTTGCCCACGCTGTCGACGCTCTTCAAAATGAAATTTTCGCTCAAACTTTGACCGATGATAACAAAAATATTTTCAAGACCCGCGAAGTTTACGATATTATTCGCCGTCAGTATTTCGGGCTGAAAAAAGAATACGAAAAGAACCTCGACCTGAAATTTGATTTCAAAAAGCACATTATTTCTCCTCAACGCGCTATCTCTATGGCAAAAAATATCTTCGTGGGCGGCGATTTAAAAAGATTACGCGCTACTATTCGTCAATATAAAA
>CAMJKR010000328.1 GCA_946406415.1 uncultured Selenomonadales bacterium
GGACTGCGGACGCCCGGTTCACGCCGCCGAAGAAGAGGCCTATTTCTTCCGCCTGTCAAAATACGCTGATAAACTTTTGCAACACATTGAAGAGCACCCAGAATTTATCGTACCGACCTCGCGCCGCAACGAAATGATTAACTTTATAAAAAGCGGGCTTGAGGATTTGTGTATATCGCGCACGTCGTTTGATTGGGGAATTCCAGTGCCTGGCGACGAGCGGCATGTTATTTACGTTTGGTTCGACGCCGTAATAAATTATATCACCCCGCTGATTCACAACCCCGACATGAAAAAATTTTGGCCGGCGGATATTCACCTCGTTGGTAAAGAAATTGTTCGCTTCCACACGATTATTTGGCCGGCAATGCTCATGGCGGCGGGGCTTCCGCTTCCCAAACAAATTTACGGGCATGGTTGGCTTGTCACTGACGGCGATAAAATGTCAAAGTCTAAAGGCAACGTCGTTGACCCCGTGCTTTTGGTTGAGGAATTCGGCGCGGACGCAATCAGATATTTTTTGTTGAGGGAAATAACTTTGGGGCTTGACGGCAATTTTAATCGCGATGCGCTGATTCAACGGATTAATGCCGACCTCGCCAATGATTTAGGAAATCTTTTGCATAGGACGCTTAACATGATTGGCAAGTTCCAGAAAAAAATTCTTTTGCCAACGACTGACGGCACCGACCTCGACAAAAGTTTTCGTCAAGAGGCTCTCGACACGGCGGCAGAATATCGGCAACTTATGGAAAATGTTCAGCTATCCGACGCCGTTAAAGTCGTGTGGAAATTTATCGGGCGGGCGAATAAATACATTGATGAAACTGCACCTTGGAAACTCGCCAAAGACGAAACGCAACGTCAAAATCTCGCGAACGTCCTTTACAACCTCGCCGAATCTTTAAGGATTGTAAGCATATTAATTTCGCCGTTTATGCCCGCAACTGCAGAAAAAATTCGTGAGCAATTAAAAGTTTCAACAGAACTTAAACTCGACGACGCAGAAGTTTTCGGACAGCTTGAACCTAATCACGAAGTCGGCAAGCCCGAACAACTTTTCCCGCGCATTTTGGTTGACAAATAAATTTTCCTACGCAAAATAAAATTCCGTCGCTCAAATGAGTTGGCGGATTTTTTTGGAGGATTAACTATGGAAAATAAAATTGTTGTCGCTGGTATAGGACCTGGCAACGAAGAATTTATTACGCCTGCCGCGCTGAAAAAAATTCGTGCGGCTAAATTTTTAGTCGGCGGAAGGCGTGCGCTATCAGAATTCTCGACGGCAAATCAGATAACTTGCGCGATAACCCGCGACCTCGACACGCCGATAAATTTTATCCGCCAAAAAATTCAGCTCGGTGAAGTTGTCGTAATGGTTAGCGGCGACCCTGGCTATTATTCAATACTAGACTTGCTAAAAAAAAATTTCCCGCCGTCAATGATAGAAGTCATTCCGTCAATTAGCGCAATGCAACTCGCCTTTGCTAAAATCGCTTTGTCGTGGCACGACGCAACACTTTTAAGCTTTCACGGGCGGCAACCGGCGCGGGCGGCTTTAGAATATTCAGCGGGAAAAATTTTGGGCTTATTGACCGACGCCGAATTTAATTCCGCTACAATCTCCAAAATTCTGCTTGATTGCGGCTGGGATAAAAATTCTTCCGTCACAATCTGCGAAAAACTTTCTTATCCCGACGAAAGAATTTTTACAACGACGCTCGATGCCGCCGCCAATGCTGAACCTGTCAAGCATTGCATTTTAATTTTGCGGTAAATAACGTTTTGAGATATTGTTATAAGCGTCATAAATGGGAATGAATTTATCTGCGCCGCTTTTGACTATGATTTTACCGTCGTCAATCGCAAAAGTAACGTTACCTGACTTGTCGGCAATCGGGTCTCCCACCGTGCCGGAAAGAACCATAATTTTATCAATCTCGGTGAAGTCCGCGATAACGTCCTTGCCGTCGCCTTTTTGATAAATAAAAATGTCCTCGCCGTCGCCGCCATAAAGCGTATCATCACCCGCGCCACCCCATAAACTGTCATTGTTTTTATCGCCGTAAAGTTTGTCATTGCCCTTGTCGCCAACGAGAGTATCATTGCCCTTGCCGCCTTTTAGGGTATCGGAGCTTGCGCCGCCGTCAATCAAATCGTCTTCGCCCGTGCCGGTGATTTTATTCGCCTGTTTATTGCCGGTAATTTCCAAACCATGTTTAACTTCGGAGGCGTCAATCGTAACGAGTTTATTTTGATAATCGCTGTAATTGCTCGGCGTGAAAGTGTCGTCCTCATATGTAACAGTAAGCGTTGCGCCTGTGCCATTAGCATTAAATATTACTGCCTCGTTATCCTCAACTTTAGTATAGACGCCCTCCTTGCCGCTCTCGTCAAAGTAAGTGATAGTTTTGCCTTTGCCGTTCTGAACGGTTAATTTGCCATTAAAAATAACGTCGTCGCCATTAGTCGTAATTTCTGCCGTGCCAGATTCGATACTAATTCTGTCCTCTTCGGCGTAGTCGGTGATAACGCATTGCCCGCCGTGTAAATAAATACGTCGTTGCCATTGCCGCCCGTCAAGGTATCATTGCCCGCGCCGCCCGATAAAGTATCATTACCAGAGCCGCCGTTGAGTGAATCATTATCAGCCTCGCCGTAAAGTTTATCGTTGCCGGCGTTTCCGAGAATTGTATCATTGCCCTTGCCGCCGTAAAGCGAATCATTTTTACTTCCGCCGCTTATGGAATTGGCAAGCGCGTTGCCGGTGATTTTAACGGCTTTAGTGCGTTTAGAGGCGTCGATAGTTTTAATAGCCGAGCTAACTGTCACAGGCGATTTTGTCGAATTCGTCACAGTTAAACTATTCGGGAGCGTCAAGGAAGATTCTTTACCTTCTGAATCAATTAAGCTGAGAGTTTTGCCCTTAGCATTTTTGACGGTTAAAGTATTTTTGCCGATTGTCAAGAGAACGTCCGAGCTGCTGATTGTTGACTTAGAAATTGCCGCACCGAGTGAAATTTTATCGCCCGCCGAGTAATCGGTGATAACGTCATTGCCCGCCGTGTAAATAAATACGTCGTTGCCATTGCCGCCCGTCAAGGTATCATTGCCCGCGCCGCCCGATAAAGTATCATTACCAGAGCCGCCGTTGAGTGAATCATTATCAGCCTCGCCGTAAAGTTTATCGTTGCCGGCGTTTCCGAGAA
>CAMJKR010000329.1 GCA_946406415.1 uncultured Selenomonadales bacterium
CAAAGTATCTAAATTCATGCGTCCGCAGTACAAAGCCGCCGTTAAACCAGCCATGCCCGCGCCGATTATCACTACGTCCTTGTGAATACGTTCCTTCATTATTGCACCTCCTTTGTTGAAAATAATTCTTTGCACAATAGATTTTTCCTGCCGAGCTTCCTTTACAAAATAAGCTTTCTATAAAGCTTGAGGATTTATCGTTGACTTTGCAGGAAAGTTTTTCTATACTCGTTTTGGAGGTGAGGCAATGATTATTTTAGCTTCAGGTTCGCCGCGCAGGCATGAACTGCTTAAAAAACTTTGTAAAAATTTCGTCGTGGAAGTCAGCGACGCTAAGGAAGTTCAGCAAGCCGACAGCCCAAAAACTTTGGCGATTGAAAATGCAAAACTAAAAGCAAGCTCCATCGCCGCAAAAAATCCCGACGCAGTTGTTATCGGCGCAGATACGATTGTCGTTTTGAACGGTGAAATTTTCGGCAAGCCCGACGGCATCGACGGCGCGGAAAAAATGTTGGCTCAACTTGCCGGCAAAAAGCATGAGGTCATAACGGGTTTGGCAATCTGCGCGGGCGGCAAAATTTTCACAGCGGCGGAGGTCACAGAAGTTTATTTCGGCGATATGACGACAGAAGAAATTCGCGAATACGTTGCAACAGACGAGCCGCTTGATAAGTCCGGCTCATATGCATTGCAGGGCGGCGCAACTAAATTTATCGAAAAAATTCATGGCGATTGGTCTAACGTCGTAGGCTTGCCTGTTTATCGGCTTAGGAAATTGGCGCAAGCGGCAGGAATAAATTTATAAAAAAATCCCACGCGGCTAACAACCGAGCGGGAATTTTTTATTGGATAAAATTTTATCTTACATTCATTGACAGTTCAATAAATTTGTTTGAGAGCCGTGCGCGCTGAAGGACTTCTTCTGTAACTTCCGCGCCCATTTCTACAACTAAAGTACCACTTTCCGCCGTAATGGTTTTCGTGGCGTGTTTACCGAGTAAAACTCTGCGGCGGCGTTCGTCAACGGCTTTCTCAACTTGTTTTTTTTGCGGAATCATCGGTTTAGGTTCTGTAGACGTTACCTGCTGACTTGCCCGCGCCTTTTTCAATGCCGCTTTTAAATCTTCTGCCTGCTGAGTCATCGCCGCAATTTTCTTGTCCTCTTCGGAAATTTTAATCGCAACGACAGGTTCTTGAACAGTTTCTACAACAGGTTCCTTAACAGCTTCGACGACTGGTTCTTGAACGGCTTCAACGACAGGCTCTTGAACGGCTTCAACGACAGGCTCTTGAACGGCTTCAACGACAGGCTCTTGAACGGCTTCGACGACCGGTTCTTGAACAGCTTCTACGACCGGTTCTTGAACAGCTTCTACGACCGGTTCTTTAACTTCTTCAGCGACCGGTTCTTGAACGACTTCGACGACTGGTTCTTGAACAGCTTCAACAGTTGGTTCAGGCGTCATGCTTTCTTCAAGAGCGGTTTGTTGCTCTTCCGAAGTGGTAGGTTCTTCCTCTGGCAACTGCGCCAATTTGAGTATTGGTTGAATTTCTTCGACTGGCGGCAATTCTTCCTTAACGCCCTCGAAAGTTTCTTGTGGCTCCGAAATAATTTCTGTCGGCTCGTCAACAGATAAATTCCAAACTTTTTGCGCCGGCTCCTCGTGGAAAGCTTTAAACGCCGGCTCAAACGCAGGTTGCTCTGTTAAACTATTTTTTTTTTCCTCGCCAACGTCTATAACCGTGACTTGTTTGCCAAATATAGAAATTTGTTCGGAATTAATTTCACTAGTTGTGCCGTCGGGCGTGGTGACTTCGCATTTTTCAATCTTGCCGCCATCGCCGATAAAAACTTCGGTGACTTTGCCTTGAATGCGTCCCGTCTTAGTTATCGCCTTAGTTCCGATGACGCGAATATTTTCAACCAGCAGACGTTCATAATCGCCCGCCTCTTCCAAGTTTAAAATATTTTCGCTGTGCGTGATTGTCACGGCGTCCTCACCGATTGCGATAATCGCTTCGTAGGGAATGAGCTTGACGCCGCGATACCAGTCCTCGTCATCTATCGTTACCGCCGCTACTACTCCGTTTTTGGCGTCGATTAATAGCGACTTGCTGACGCCAAGCTCCCGACCTTCCGTTATGCTGATTATCGGCAAGCCCAGAATCTCAACACTTTTTTTCATTCTGTTACCTCCAATTTAGTGATTAGTGATTGGTGGTTAGTGACTAGAGATTTTCCTAGCCACTAACCACTATTATTTTACTGCGCGGAGTTAATTTGCACTTTTTTAAACTCAATGTCAACCTCCTGCAGAATTTCTTTTGAAATTTGGCTAAATGGCGTCGACAGCACATGATATTTAAGCAACACATCACGGACGACGCGTAGATATTGTAGATTGTTAAAAAACTCTTTTTTAATTGATTCGTTGCGCTTGACGGCGGGCAGATTCAAAGCCCGTTCATAAGTTTTGATTGCCTTCGTGTAAAGTGCCTGCTCCTTATAAATATTGCCCAAATCAATCGCCACGAACGGCGCGTAGTCGTCATTGCGGTAGCGTTTCAACGCTTTTTTGTAAGTGTCTATCGCTTGCCAAACGTGCCCTTTATCGCGCTCATCATACGCCTTGTCCAAAAGTTCGTCGAGCGTGTCGATTTTTTCTTCGGGCGCAGTCTCTTCCTCGTGCGCTGAAGTTTTTTCTTCCTGCGTAATTTCTTCGAGTTTTTCTAAGTCTAAAGTCGATAAAGGCTGAAAGACTTCCTGCAATGGGAAAAATTCCGTGCGTTGAGCCTTCTTTTCGGCGGACTTGGCAACAGGCTCAATCGGTTGCGGCTTAGCTTCAGACAACGGTTTAAAAACTTCGTCTACCGGAAGATCTTCATTTGGCTCCGGCTCTTCAGGGAGCTTGATTGGTTTATCGGCGTCCTCGTGCTTTAATTCGTGCAGTGGCGTAAAAACTTCCTCAAGTGGGAAATTTTCCGTTGATACGGGTTTTTCGAGGAGTTCTGCTTTTGCCTCAGCTGAAATTTCGTTGCCGACGGGCGTGTCCTCTACCTTTGCTGAAGATTTATCATCGGCGGTTGCGTCGTCTACCTTTGCTGAAGATTCATCATCGGCGGGCATGTCGTCTACCTTAGCTGAAGATTTATCATCGTTAGGCGTGTCGTCTACCTTTGCTGAAGATTTATCAT
>CAMJKR010000330.1 GCA_946406415.1 uncultured Selenomonadales bacterium
TTATCAATCTCCTTTTGTTTTAATTTGTGATTTTGTTTTCTGTAGCTTATACGTTGGAGTTTTGATTTCGTTACAAAATCTAGCAAAAAAAATTTTCCGCCGTCAAAAAAAAATGGGCTTAACTCTTTTTTCGGAGCCTAGCCCTAATTTTTTTGTAGAATTTATTGTTTCAAGCCTATGTGAGTAATCAAATCGTGATAATAAGGTTCGCTGATGATAATTCCTTCCGGCTGGTCAATATTATTCGGCAAAAGTGTACTGTCTTTAGGCACGCTTACCCAAAAAACTACGTCCGCGCCC
This sequence comes from uncultured Selenomonadales bacterium, assembly GCA_946406415.1. GTDB lineage: Bacteria > Bacillota > Negativicutes > Selenomonadales > Selenomonadaceae > Quinella. Next base: position 301 of record CAMJKR010000330.1, read on the forward strand.
TTCGACGATAAAATTGAAGCCCTCGCGCCGCTATCAATGCTAATCAACTCAATATTTTTGCCGATTCGCTTTGAAATTTCGGATAAAACAGCCGTCGAATAGCCTGCAGGGGTTCCGTCGGGCAAAATTAAATCAAATGGCGGCAAATCGCCCGTGACAGCAACTTTTATCGTATCTGCGCCGTCAATTTTTGTTATCGGGACTGCAGGCGGCTCTTCGCCTTCTTTTAATTCGGAAATATATTGTTTTGCGAGCTTGCTCAACGTTCCGTCGGCTGTCATCGCCTTAATCGCCTTGTTTAGCTCATTTTGGAGTATGGTATCGCCTTTTCGCAACGCAAAACAGAAAGAATCTTGCAAATGACGTTCGCTTGGCAAAATTTCCTTGTTATCGGAGCGTTTAATCATGTATTCAGCGACATTTTGATAAGTTGATAGCATATCAATCTGCCCCGACTCAAGCGCGAGATTTATATCACTAACTTTATCGAAATATTTATATTCCGCGCTGATAGATGCCTTATCTGGCTTATACATTTTCTCCAATTTAGTCATCAGCTCGTTATATTCGAGTTCGCTGGCGTTTAAGTGGGTAATTACGCCGATTGTAGCTTTTCCGCCGTCATTAGCAGGTTTATTTGGTTTTTCGCCGCCGCAACCCGTCATAAAGAGCGTTACAATTAACGCCATTAATGCGAGTAAAAATCCCGTGTGCTCTAAAAGTTTTTGCATTACTTATTCCTCCTTACATTATCGCCGTAAATTGTTTTAAAGTCATCACGCATAGAAATTGGATTCCAACCGCGTTTAAGGGCGTAATTTTTATCTTTTTCGGCGCGTTTCAAGTTGCCAAGTTCGCGTTCGGTATCGTCGCAGATTACAAAAAACGATTCGGCGCGATATTTATTATTTTGGAGCGTGAATTCTAGCATAGCATAATCGCCGCTTGAATTTCCGAAGGCAAGAACGGGTTTTTTGCCGATTTCGTAGAGGATACTATAGACTTTATTATTTTTTTCGTTTTTGTAGGGATAACCGGTTGAGCGAACGATTTTTTCTTTGTAACGGTCAAAATTATATTTCTCGCCGCTGTTTTTGCCTTGATTAGTCGAGATATAAGTAACATTGGAGCCTAAAATTCTGTCAATCGGGATAGTAACTGCGCCGTCAATCAGACAACGAGCAATTTCGCGTTCGGCGGCAGAATTCAGATAAACTTTAAAGCCGTTATTGGTCAAGTAGGAAATAATTTCGACCATAGGCAGATAAAAAGCCTCGCCGCGTTTCAAATTCGATAAGCCGACTTCGTTAGTGTCCATAAATTGGCGGATATAGTCGCAATATTCCTCGTTAGTCATGCCTTCATAAGCTTTTCTGGTGCCGAAACTCAATTTAGAGTTTAAATTTGCCGGAATACTCTTTTTTTGCGTGATAAACGGCTTAACAGTCTCTGCAATTTTAATTAAATCCTTCGACGGCTTATAATTTTTATCCTCAAGCACGCGGTGCAGGAACATCATTTGCTTAAAATAGTAAGGCGCGGTTTCGCAGTAAATTGTACCGTCCATATCGAAAGTAGCGATTCTATCTTCGGGCGGAATGTAATTTGTGCTGTAAGTATTGGTCACGTCCTCGACGAATTCGATAATTTTCTGTTTAATGGGCGAATTTTCATTCCAAAATTGGAAATCTGCGGCGGTTTGAACGTTAATCGCTGAAATTTCTGCGCGGGAGGCGGCATTTACGAAATTAAACGAGCAAAACGCGATTAAAACAGCCGTTAAAGTCGCTAAAAATTTTTTCATTTATTTAACCCTCTTAACGTTGTAGCCATAAATAGTTTTGAACTCATTTTTCATAGAAATTGGATTCCAGCCGCGTTTTAGAGCCAAAGCGGTATCACTTTTAGCGCGAGTGGGGTTGCCAAGTTCGCGTTCGGTGTCGTCGCAGATAACAAAAAAGCTCATCGAACGATATTTATCATTTTGGAGCGTATATTCGAGCATGCCGCTATCGCCACCGGAATTTCCGAACGCAAGCACTGGTCTTTTGCCTATTTGGTTCATAATGGAGAAGATTTTAATAGTTTTGGCGTTATCAATTAGCGGTTTGCCGGAAATAATAATTTTTTCTTTGTGTCTGTCATAAAAATGGTCGTGAGGAGTATCTTTACCCATATTTGTTGACGTGTAGTTGAAATCGGAGCCTAAAATCCGGTCGAATTGGATAGGAATTACGCCGTTGATGAGTTCGCGAGTAGTTGAAACGCCGCAAGCGGAATCGATATAGACTTGGAAACCGTTATTTGTGAGGTACGACATAATTTCAACCATAGGCAGATAAAAAGCCTCGCCGCGCTTGAGATTTGTTAATCCGGTCTCGTTATCTTGCATAAAATTGCGGACGTAAGCGCGATATTCTTCGTCAGTCATGCCGGCGTAAACGGCAGTCAGCCCTTCAAAGTACAATTTGCTTTCAGCGGGCGTCAATTTTTGTTTAGCGTAGACTTTTGGCTTAATTTTTTTAGCTAAGTTGAGATATTTTTTAGGCGCGGTGTAATTTTTATCGTCTAAGACGCGGTGCAGGAACATAGTTTCTTGAAAATAGAGCGGAGCGGTTTCGCAGTAAAAAGTTCCGTCCATATCGAAGGTTGCAATTCTATCTTCGGGCGGAATGTAATTTGCGCTGAACGGATTAGTCACGTCCTCGACGAATTCGATAATTTTCGCCTTAGTAGGGGAGTCGTCGTTCCAAAATTGGAAATCGGACGCCTTTTCAACGTGAATAGCGGCAATTTCTTCGCGAGTGGCGGCGTCGGAAATTCCAAAACTTCCCAACGCGATTAAACCGGCAGTGATAGCCGCCAAAATTTTTTTCTTCATGATAAAACCTCC
>CAMJKR010000331.1 GCA_946406415.1 uncultured Selenomonadales bacterium
GGAAAGGTGCAGAGTGGCAGCAAGAACGGCGGCACCGAGAATAGAACGGGAATCGCACCTTTGAAGATATTCGTTGCCGTTGTAAATATTGATAAGTGACGAGACGAAACTATCAGTGTTATCCTTTAAGACTTCGCGGAAACGCTTTTGATAACTTTCGCTTTGGAGCAAAGCTTTAAAAGCATTTTCTTTTTTAGCGGGTAAATTATTGTTTTCCATAAATTTCAGCCCCTTAAGTGTTTTTTGTGCATTTTTCCTTCTATGTCTTTCCATTGAGCAAGGTAGCCATTTTTAGAAGGAACAATTTCAATCATTTTTCAAATATCGCACTGCTCCTCGCCGACAGTCTCAAGGTCAGCGGCGATTGCCATAAGCCTTTCGACCACGCGGCGGCACGTTTTGAGATGTTGACTGTTCACGGGGTAGCGTTTTATGTCTTGGGCGAAGATGTCAACTTCTTGCGCTATATCGCTAATGCGGTCGACTAACTTCCAGACCTTAGCCCGTTGCTTAGCACGTTGCTCTGCTGTCATTCAAATCACTCCTTCGATTTAGTAGGCTCTCGCTTTTACAAGCTCCCGCCTTTAGGCGTGGGGTTTTTGACCAAAGTTGATTAACAGCCGTTCCAAACATTGCAGTTGCTCCGCCTTTAGGCGTGGAGTTTTTGACAGCTTTACTTTCAAAAAAATTTTCGGCGGGCTCCCCGAATCGAACGGGAATTTTTTTGCGAACCTGCGCCCGCGTGTAGCCGCCCGAAGGCGGCTAAGAGAAATAGGGTAGGATTTTTAATGACAACCAAAAATTTCAGGAGGTTTGCCTGCGACGCGCGATAACCGCCTTGAATACCTCCGGATACTCAAACTCGGCTGTCCTACGTCGCGAATCTATATAATGAAGAAAGGAGAATTGGAGTGGGGCGGGCAGTCGGACTTGAACCGACAACTTACTGGTTAAAAGCCAGTTACTCTACCTATTGAGTTATGCCCGCATATTGAGCCGCCGCAGGGAGTGGACGGCGATAGGTGTCAACCTTGCGATTAGTAACCTACTTGAGATTTAATGCGCAACCAAAAACGGAACAAAGGGGATTTACGATAACACTCGACAGAGCAATATTTTTTATGCGGGGAATCTTTAGGGATTTTCTTGCCGCAAGTGTGACAGAAGGGAAAAAACTTTCTGCCTTGCTCTTCAGCCTTGAGTTTTTTCAGAATAGCGATTTTAGGATAAAGAGCGTTGGTAGCTTGACGGCGAAAATCAACGTTGCTCCAATAACGTCGGCGTGCAATAGTGCGCATATATTCAACATTTCGCCAATAACGTCGACGAGCCTTAGCGCGGAGTTTGTCCGGATGAGAAAGACGATAAGTCTTTTCGTATTGACGGCATTTGACGCGATTATTGTGTTGCCAAGAGGCACGCATATTACGATAGAAAATGGCGCGGCACTCAGGAGAGCAGAAGCGATGACGGCGGTTAGTGTCGTCGAAGGATTTTCCACAAACGCTACAGATATTTTTTGACCGACGGGACAAGCAAAGTTTGTGATAAGCGTGGTTGTAGCGTTGACGTTTAATAGCGCGGCATTGGTCAGAACAAACTTTAGCGTTGTGTCCGTTAGGAATAGTCTCAAATTGCCGCCCGCAAATTTGGCAAGTTTTAATCATTACCGGTACCTTCTGATACGTGCGTTATCAACGTCGAATTGGAATTTAGATTCATTGCGAAGCTTGTTTCGATATTCCCAAGTTTTTTCAAAGCTCTTTTCTATTGTAGTAAATAAATCGTCGAGGATAGTTTTGGAAAGTTCTTGAATATCAAGGAGCGTAGCTTTGAGTTTATCGGCTTTTTGTTGCGCCACGTCGAGTTTGGAAAGGTCAAAGCAAGGTTTATTAGGAACGCCGGAGCCGCCGGAAGGCGGATTGGTAGTCAGCTGTTCAATTTTACCGATAACAGGTTGCATAAAATCACCTTCAAAATAGCGATAATTGAGGATTAGTCCATTGTTTAGCAAGTTTTAAGAAGTCGCCGACGATGATATTTTCATTGACGATAGCTTTAGCGTCATCAAGTAGAGTGAAGTCCTTGCCCGTGAAGTATTTGAAAGAATCAATCAAGGTATCTAATAAATGCTTGCGAGCTAAGTTGACGCTAGCAGGTTGAATATCGACGCCGTAAAGACTATTCAAGGCGCGAAGGGCAATTTCTTCGTTGAGCTTATCGACGTTGAAGAACAATTTTAGAACGAGTTCAGCGCAAGGGAATTGTCCTTGTCCGACAGCAGGGTCGAGGATAGTTTTATCAACGTCCATAACGACAGGTCTAATGCCTTGTTGCAAGCACATTTGAAAGACGACGCCAGCAGGAGTGAAAACTTCAGCGAAGTTTTTGACTTGCTTTTTGTCAGACCAGCAATAACTCATCAAGGGAAATGCGCCTCCGTGAATTGGATCATAGCGGGCGAAAATCCGTAGCGTTCGTAAAGCGATTTATCGTCGACGGGCAAGGGCTCTGAGCGATTGTCGCGATAAAGCCAATTTTCAAGCGGCAAATTAGCAGGGTGAATAGGTTGCCATTGAGCTAATTTCATAAGGTCGAGAATTTGCCGAAAGAATTTAGTATTGGCGTATTTAAGGGCTCTTTGAACGCGTTCAGGATTATAGGCGGGCATCGCGTAGGGATTATCAGTCGGAACAGTGCGCGCCCCGCCGATAAGAAGATAATCGCCGTCATATTTAAATTTGAAAGAACATGTGTCCAAATGAGCGTTAAAGTCATTGACGACGGACTTCGGCGTCAATGACTTTAACGCCGTCTTTGGTGTAGATAACCGCCTTGCCGGTGACTTCAAGCTTTCTACCCATAATTTAGCGGTCAATCCACGGAGCGAAGCTTTTGAGCTTAGGCGCGTGTCTAATGTAGGTAGACAGCATAGCAGTAATAATTTCGTCTCTTGCGTCATGATAGGCGAAAAGATTATCAAGCAAAGAGCGGAGCAAATCAGCTGTCTGGTCTTCATAGGTAGCGTCTTCATCGGCGAAGGTCACAGAGCGATTTAAGTTGATGTCAACTTCCTCAAAATTGAATTCGTGAGAGACGGGAAAAGGTTCGAAGCCCGCAATATTAGCAAAGCATTTGCCACGAATCTTTTTGTTGGGGAAGTCAAC
>CAMJKR010000332.1 GCA_946406415.1 uncultured Selenomonadales bacterium
GCCTTATGCGTGGTGCCGTCGCCCAAAATCACAGATTGTATTTCAAATTCCGCCGCCAAATTTTTTATCACGCTGTCAAGTTCCTCTGTCGGGACAACGCGCTGAAATTTTATCTCGCCCGCCGCCGTCAAGACTGCCACACCGCACTTGTCGCGTCCGGGGTCTATTCCCATGAACATTATTTTTGCTCCAATTTTATATTTAATCTTAAAGGTCCGTGTGAATCAGTTTCCTCGCGGGCGGTCGCCGTCAATATTACTTCGCCTTTTGCGTCCAGCAACGAATTAAGAACTTCATAAAGTTGCGTGCCTTCCATGCGTCCAACACTGCCCGTCAGCGGGTCGCTCAAAATTCCCCGCTCAACTGCGATTTGATTTATCTCTGTAAAAAAATCTTGCAGAATCATTTCAGGCTCTACACCCTCGCCCAGTTCGTATGCTTTGGTAAGAATGATTTCGTTTTTCTTAAAGACTAATTTGTTGGGATAAAGTTCAAGCTTAGCGCGAACCGGCTCGCCGCGAACTAAATTGCCCGCCGCTGAAATTCTTAAAACCATGTCGCCGCCGCTCGCCTCAATCTCCGAAATGACGCGCTGCAATTCCGGCTGATATATCCAAACAGAATTGTCCTCGTCGCCGCCAAAACGTTCAGTTAAAATTTGCGTCGCACGAGCCGCAAGCGCGTTTATCTCGTTAGAAATTTCTTCGGCAGTTTGTCCGCCCTTTATAATACCACTTGCCAAAATCTCGCCCGCCCGCAATGTTATATCACCCTCGCGAATTGCAATGATTCCCTCGCGCAGACGATTATTGCGCTCTTCAAGGTCGCTGTTATCGGCGGAAAGTTTATCGTTATCGGAAGAAAGTTTTTCATTGTCGGCACTAAGTGTAACGTTGAATTCGCCCAATTTTTTATTGTCCGCCTCCAATGTCGCGTTCGTGTCAGAAAGATTTTCATTCTGCGCGGCAAGCTCGGAATTCGCTGCCTCAAGTTGCTCGTTGCCCTCTTTTAAACGGTCGCTTTCAGCGCGAAGGTCTTCTTGCTCCGACTTAAGCGACAAAATTTCTTCCCGCGACATGCGCAAGTTTTCGTTCGCACGCTCGAATTCCGTTTGCGCCTTGAAAAGATTTTCCGTCGCTTCGTCCAGCTCGGCAAGGGTTGCGTCCATAGTTTGCCGCAATTCGTCCATGCCAAATAGTGCCGTGCGAACGTTTTGCGAAATTAAAACCATAAATCCGATTGACAAGCCCGTTATCAGACAACCCGTTACAACCGTCACGACCATTGACGTATGACGCGGGCGCAAGCCGAAAATTGAAAGGCGTTTCTTGCCGATTTTAGTTCCCAGCTTGTCGCCGATAAATGCTATCGCGCCACCCGTTATTATCATCACCAAGATTAAATAAATTCCTTCCAATCAATCACCCCCCGCCAATTTCATCGGGCGCACGACGCTATAAACATTTTCGACGCGCCGCAATTTATTCATAAACGTTTCAACCTGCGCGGCGTTGTTAACTTCGACGCCAAGTTTAACTGTAGAAGTTTTATTGTATTTATTCGGCGCGGCGTGGATAGAATGCAAGTTAAGTTTCATTTCGGCGGGCACGGCAATTAAATCGGCAAGCACGCCCGTTTTGTCCTCGCAAATAATTTCAACCTCAACCGTATAAAATTTGTCGTTCCCTTCCTCCCAACTAACCTCAATCATGCGCTCAACGTCGCTCGCCCCGTTTAAAATATTTGGGCAGTCCGCTCTGTGAACTGAAACGCCGCGTCCACGAGTGATATAGCCGGCAATTTTATCGCCCGGAATCGGATTGCAACACTTAGCAAGCCGCACGAAAAATCCGCTCTCGCCCTCGACTAAAACGCCGTGCTCCGTTTTTTTCTGATTGCCCCGCGCAGGTTTCTTTTTAACTTCGGCAAGCAACGCAGAAACATCAAGCGGCATGTGGTCGGCAATGTCCTTTTTATGAAGTTCAACGAGCCTTTTTATAACCGAATGCACCGACGCGCCGCCGTAACCAATGCCCGCTAATAAATCGTCCTCGTTGGCAATGTTCATGCCTTTGGCGACTTGCGTCAGCTGATTTTCTTTAAGCAAGTCTTTGGGATTGTAGCCAAGTTTTTTAAGTTCCGCCTCAATCAGTTCGCGCCCATGTGTAATATTTTCCTCGCGATTTTCCCGTTTAAACCACGAACGAATTTTACTGCGCGTATCACTCGACGCCACGATATTTAACCAATCGCGGCTCGGTCCATTGTTAGATTTATTCGTTACGACCTCCACGAAGTCGCCGTTCTGCAATTTATATTCAAGCGGAACAATTCGCCCATTAACTTTCGCTCCAACGCAATGATGACCAACCTCCGTGTGAATTCGATAAGCAAAGTCAATCGGATTAGAACCCTTCGGCAAAACAACCAAATCTTTACCCGGCGTGAAGACAAAAACCTCATCGCTGAAAAAATCTAACTTCAACGTCTCAAGATATTCTTTCGGGTCTTTAATTTCCTTTTGCAACTTAGCCATTTGTCGGAGCCACGAAATTTTTTGGTCGCGGTCGGTGTTGGCAGGTTTAGAGGAGCCGCTCTCTTTATACTTCCAATGAGCCGCAACGCCATATTCCGAAATTTTATGCATGGCAAAAGTCCGAATCTGAATTTCCAGCGGATAACCCAACGCCATAACCGTAGTATGCAACGAACGATAACCATTGCTTTTGGGCATTGCGATATAATCTTTAAAACGTCCTGGAATCGGTCGCCACTTTGAATGAATCACGCCCAAAACGCTATAGCAATCCTTAACGTCGTCAACTAAAATCCGTACTGCTGACAAGTCGTAAATCTCGCCAATGTCTTTGTGGTCGCGCATCATTTTTTTGTAAATGCTGTAGAAATGTTTTGCCCGCCCGCTTATTGACGCGTGAATATCCAGTTCGTCAAATTCTTCCTCGATTAGTCGAACTGCCTCGCTGATATAAATTTGCCGCTCGCGCCGCTTTTGCTTGACATGCTCCACTAAATCGTAATAAACATCCGGCTCCAGATAGCGCAAACATAAATCCTCCAGCTCCCACTTGATATTGGAAATGCCCAGCCGATTTGCCAACGGCGCGTAAAGTTCCATTG
>CAMJKR010000333.1 GCA_946406415.1 uncultured Selenomonadales bacterium
AGGTGATAATCGGCAATGTCGCACGTTCTAGTTTTGCGCGGGTCGGCAACGATAATTTTTACGTTCGGATTAGAATTTTTCCTATCAATCAGCCGCGAGAATAAAACGGGGTGCGCCTCCGCCATATTTGAACCGATTAGGAAGAAAGTATCAGCCGCCTCAATGTCAGCATAAGTGCCCATTGGTTCATCTTCGCCAAAAGTCGTAATGTAACCGGCAACTGCGCTAGCCATACATGTGCGCGGATTGCCGTCGACGTTGTTTGTGCCAATGCCTGCGCGGAAAATTTTTTGCATAACGTAAGTCTCTTCCGCCAAAGTTTGTCCAGAGCCGTAAAAACCAACTGAATCCGGTCCGTATTGCTCGATAGCCTCTTTGTATTTGGCAACGATTAAATCAAGTGCCTCGTCCCAAGTTGCCTCGACAAATTGCCCGTCCTTTTTGATAAGCGGCTTTAAAACTCGGTCGGGCGTGTCAATAATTTTAGCTAAAAGAATTCCTTTGACGCATAAACGCCCGCGATTAACCGGACAATCCGGGTCGCCCTTGACGGTTACGATTTTATTGCCCTTGACGCCCGCCAATACGCCGCAACCCGTGCCGCAATACCTACACACGCCTTTAACCCATTTATCAGCCTCGACTTGTTCGACGGGACCTTGTTGAGTGTCGCGCTTCGGTGAACAACCCGCCGTCAACATTGCCGCCGCCACTGCGATTGATTTTAAAAAGTCGCGCCTAGAAAATTTCAAACTCATTTCAATCCCTCCTTACAAGCGAACTCATAGCGTCAAGGTGACACGTATAACAGCGGTCGCGGCTCGGCAAAACTTTATTTTTCATGTCGTCGTGCACCAAGCCCGTATGACAACTTACACAGTTCATGCCCTCTTGAAAATGGCGTTCGGTGTGCGGGTCTTTACGCGAAAGCGCAAGCTCCCGCTCCTTAATTTTATCTTGGTGGCAAACGTAACAATTCACGTCGTTAGTATTCTCAATTTTTATCGGGTCGGGAACATTGCCGCTAATGTGAATCAATAATTCCTTAGTGCCCTTCCATTTGCTTTCAATCGTGCCTTGAAGACCCGGTTTTTCGTGACAGTCCGCGCAGTCCACCGTTTTGTGATTTGAAGTCATCCACGTCTGATACATTGGATCCATTTCGTGGCAAGTCTTTCCGCAAAAAGAAGTTTGATTAGTCGCCTCAATCATGCCGTAAGAAATTGCAAACAATCCTATGCAAGCGAAACCCGCCACCGCAATTTTTTTCAGCGTAAATTTTTTATCAAGTAATCCCATTTTAATTCACCTCTTATCTTTTAAGCCGCCAAAAGCAAAACTAATCGCGCCCTTGTTGCAAACGCCGACGCAATCGCCGCAATTCGTACAAAGGCAAGCGTCCTCAAAATCTTTTTTTAATGGCGAAGTGCCCATCGAACAAACTTTTTCGCAACGCCCGCAGTTAATGCATTTATTTTTGTCAACAGTGACAGCCAGCCGCCGCTTGACGCCCAATAAGCCGTAAATCGCTCCGAGCGGGCATAAAGTCCTGCACCAAATTTTTTGCCCCCAAATAAACGCCGCACCAATTACTAATGCTAATAAAATAATTTCAATGCCGACGCCGAAAATCATCATGCGCATAAACGCGAAGACCGGCGACGCCGTATTAAAAATCGGAACGGATAAAATCAGCGACAACACCAATACAATTCCCAACGATACAATCGGCAATGTTCTTGTCTGTAAAATCTTTTTGCGCTTGACGGGTAAAATTTCTAACAAAAAATTCAGCGGGCAAATATAACTGCAAAAAATTCTTCCGAAAATAATTGCGACAATCGTCAGCGGCAATGCGGAAATTATTAGCGGCGTCCAAATTGTTTTACTTGCCAAAGTTATTTCAAGTGCCGTCAGCGGGTCGGTTAAGTCGACGCCAGCCAGTTCCGCCGATATGTATGTTCCGTACCAGATTAAATCCGTGAACCATATCGGCAAGAGCAAAATTATAAGCGCGGTTATTTGAATCAGTCGCCGAAAAATTTTTATCTTCATTCCGCACCTCCCCTCGGCTTAACGTGAATCGCTTTGGGGCTTGCAATGCAAACGTGTTCGCACATGCCGCAACCCGTACAAAAATCTTTGTTGATCGTCGGGTATTTGTTTTTCTCCAGCCAAATCGCCTTGTTGTATTGCGGGCAACTCGTGTGACAAACTCGGCAATCGTGGTCTTGTCTAGCCAAGCACAGGTTGTTATCAATTTCCGCCAAGCCCATGCGCACTTCTGATTTTTTAACGGGTTTAAGTGCACCGGTTGCACAAACGAGAGTACACTTCATGCAAAGATTGCAAGGTTGCTCAACAGGCACGATATACGGCGTACCGATTGCAAGCCCTTTTTCGCCGTGAGCAATTTTAATACAGCCGAGCGGACAAACTTCAGCGCATTTGCCGCAACGAGCACATGTAGCTAAAAATTCTTCTTCGGACACGGCTCCGGGCGGTCGCAAAAGTCTTTCAGCCTCGCTCTTGCCCGCGCCGAAAAGAAATCCCAGCAAGCCGCCCCCGCAAATCATTTTTACAAAAGTCCTCCTCTCCATTTCTAGCCCTCCTAATGTGACTTTAAGCACAACCACATAATCAGATAAAAAAATTTTTTGTCAAGTTCCTGTGCAACATGTAATGAAAAAATTTTTTATCCGAGAAATTTATTACACGCTAAAAATTTTTATAATCGCAATTATCTTGACAGTGCACGCCGCTTGATATATATTTACCAAAATGAAATTTCAATGAAAGGAGCGCGGGCTCATGAAGAAAATTTTGCTGGTGATGGTTGTGCTCCTGATTGCGGCGGTGGGATTTATTTTCTGGTTATTCGAGCGGGCGGCGGACGGCGTGCCGATTTTGGTTTATCATCGCGTGAGCGACACCGATAAAAATCCTACGACGCTGACAGTTGCCGACTTCGACGCGCAGTTAAAATTTTTGGTCGACAATGGCTATCATGTCATTGCGCCTGACGATTTACTTGACGCTTGGGCAAGCGGAAAAACTTTGCCGAGCAAACCGATTGTGCTGACTTTCGACGACGGGCACGAGGACATTTATAAAAATGTTTTTCCGATTCTGCAAAA
>CAMJKR010000334.1 GCA_946406415.1 uncultured Selenomonadales bacterium
GGAACGGCGGAATGCCGCTTACGAAGTCCAAATGATTCATGTGCGCGTATTCGTCATGCGTGTACAGCGGCTTAACGGGAACATGCTCCATAGTTTTATAAATGAGCTTGTCATAATCTGCCTTAGCCGCCTTCTCAAATTTAGCCTTCCACTCCGCCGCGTCAGAAGTCGGGGCGTCGCTCAGACCAATCTGCGTGAAATCCGGATTGTTGTAATTTGCCATTATTACATCCCCTTTTTCTGTTGAAGTGCTTGAATAACTTTGTAGCAATTCGCCCTAACGTTAATATAATCGTCAATGCCCGCTTGCTTGTAGGGTTCGACGAGTTCAGCGGGAGCGGTGCCGGCGAGATAAACTATAGCGTTCGGCAAAGCCTCATGAAGTTTCGGGGCGAGCGCGGGAACAATTTCGGGATAAGTGGCGTCAGTCGAGCAAATTACAACTGCATCTGCGCCCGATTCTTTAGCCGCTTGAGCCGCCTCGTCGACAGTCGGGAAGCCGTTATTGCCCAAAACTTGGAACGCGCCGACTTGCAAAAATCCCGTGGTGAAATCTGCGCGGGCTTTGTGTTGCGGAATGGGACCCATGTTCGCGAGGAAAATTTTAACGTTGTCGCCAGTTTTGGCTTTGAAGTTTTCGGTTTTTTCGCGAAGAGCCTCAAAACGTTCGCTCCAACGATGAGCCTCGATTTTTTTAATTTCTGCAACTTCAGCGGTGCCCAAAGCTTGGCGAATTTCGGCAATGGTCGCACCCTGTTCAGCCGCCGCGATAGCGCAACATGCGCAACCGTCCTTAACAGCGGCGAGAGCGTCTTTGACAGCGGCAGAATCAACATTGCTTAAATAAGCTTCGATAGCCGCCTTGCGAGCCTTCATGTTTTCTTCTTGACTTTCGGGGCGTGCGTCAATGCGTTCCTCAGTCATGTTCGGGTACATGTTGTTGCCGACGATACGATCCTTGCGAGTTTCTGCCGCCTTAAAACGAGCTTCACAAATTTTAGCGATTTCGTCTTGCGGATAACCTTCTTTGAGCGCGGCGACAATTCCGCCCTTGCCCTCGATAACTTGGAACTCCGCCCAAATTTTTTCTTTAATCTGTTTGGTTAAAGTTTCGACAGCCCACGAGCCGCCAGCAGGATCAATCGGTTGCAAAAGTCCGAATTCTTCTTGCAAAATAATCTGCATGTTGCGAGCAATACGGCGGCTGAATTCGTCGCCTTTGCGAACGGGTTCATCAAACGTAGAATTGTCAAAGCTGTCGACGCCACCAACTACGCCGCTGAAAAGTTCGCTGGTGTCGCGGAGCATGTTGACATACGGGTCGTAAACAGTCTTGAAGAATTTGGCGGGGCGTCCGTGAATGTGAATTTTCTGGGATTCTTCGTTGCCGCCAAAAGCTTTGACAATCTGCGCCCAAATCGGACGAACTGCGCGGAGCTTAGCAATCTCCATGAAGAAATTTGCGCCCATTGAAAAGCCGAACATAATTTGACTTGCCGCCTCGTCAATCGTCAAGCCGCGTTCCAAAAGTGCACGCAGATAAGCGACGCCCGTTGCCAGCGTATAAGCGACTTCTTGAACGTCATTTGCGCCGCCGTTGCTGAAAACGTTACTTTTAACGAAAATCGTTTTGACAGCGGGAGCATTTTTAATAGCCCATTTCGCGGACTTTGCCGCCTCGTCGAAGAGTTTATCGAGGTCTTGATTAAGTGTACCGTTGCCGACGTATTCGCAAATCGGATTGGCACCGATAACGCCGCGCAGTTTGGAAACGTCGCCGCCATTTTTCTTGACAGCCGCAACAATTAGCGCGAGAAGCGGTAAAGCACTTTCGCCCGCATAAACGTAAAGCGGATATTTGTCGAGCTTGAGACCTTTAAGCAAAGTTTCAACATCGCCGAGAGTCGTCAAGCTGCAACCGTGTTTACCAATGTGTTTGCATTCGCGAGCGTCTTTGCCCTTGCGAGTGGCGCAATCGACTTTGACGTTGTAAATTGTGGAGCCTTTTTCAATCTCGTGCTTGAGAAGCTCGTTGTTTTCTTCCGGTAAAGTTTCGTCGCAAGCTTGCGCGATACCCCACGGCGCGTTGACGTAACCATTTGCCTCGACGCCGCGCAGATAGTCGCCCATGCCAGGATAAGATTTGGCAGGTTGAATCGGTTCGGTGTCCGCGTGGAAATACATCGGGCTGAACGTTATGCCCTCGTAAGTTTTGGTGAAAAGTTTCTTCTCGAACGGTGCGCCCTTCAACAGCGCGATACACGCCTCTTTCCACTCGTCATAGGTCGGCGGCGTGAATTCGTCCAACGGAACTTCAGGGAAATTTTCTTGCGCTTCGGCTTTTTTTATCAGAGCCTGAAGGTCAAGTTCTGCATTGCTCATAAATTTTTTTCCTCCTGTAAAATTTTTAATTGTTGACTGCGAAAAGTTTTGTCTCTCCTCCTCCAAATTATCTATTATTAATTGTTGACTATGGAAATATTAAGCGAATTTATCTTTCCTGTCAACGCCGCAAATAAAAAAAATCATTGTCAAACGAGTGGAAAATTTTTAATCATCAAGCTCGCAAATTATTAGTTTGTTGATATGAGCAGCTAATAACGCTATAATAAAAATAAATTTAGGAAAGAGGTGAAAAGAAATGCCGGACAAATCCGGTATTTCGCGTTAATGAAATTTTGGGGATATAAGCGGGCGGACGGTCGTGCGGGTATTCGCAACCATGTTTTGATTCTGCCGACATGCGCTTGCGGAAGTGAATCTGCGCGGATTGTGGCAAGTCAAGTGCGAGGTGCCGTCAATATAATTTTCAATACGGGCTGTTCAGACGTTCAAGCCAATACTGACATGTCGCAGAAAATTTTAACGGGTTTTGCGTGCAATCCGAATGTCTTCGGCGTGGTTATAATCGGGCTTGGTTGTGAAACGGTTCCTCATGCCAAATTGCGCGATAAGATTAAATTGATGACTAGCAAGCCCGTTGTGTCGTTTGGTATTCAAGAGGAAGGCGGCACGCTCAAGACGATTGAAAAAGCAGTTCGTGCGGCGCGTGATTTGGCGTCGGGTGCGACTTGTTCAATGTTGAAAAGACGTTGCGCTTGAGAAATCAAGCGAACTG
>CAMJKR010000335.1 GCA_946406415.1 uncultured Selenomonadales bacterium
AGTCGACGCCCAAAGCTTTTAACTTATCAAGAAAAATTTCGCCGTGATTATCCGTGCCGATTTGCCCGATTATCGACGTTTGACAGCCCAGCAACGCCAAATTATGTACGACATTAGCCGCGCCGCCTAAAGTCTCTTTAACTTCCATGACGCGTGCAATCGGAACGGGGGCTTCGGGAGAAATGCGCGTAACTTCGCCGAAATAATATTTATCTAACATGACGTCGCCGACGACTAAAA
Source organism: uncultured Selenomonadales bacterium (assembly GCA_946406415.1). Lineage (GTDB taxonomy): Bacteria > Bacillota > Negativicutes > Selenomonadales > Selenomonadaceae > Quinella. The sequence goes on from CAMJKR010000335.1 coordinate 241, forward strand.
CTTTGCACGCGCTGATTCCATTTGCCACAAAGTTTTTAAGTTCCTCAATCATTTTAAAGCTCCAAATGCAACTTTAGCCGCGTCAATCGTTTTGGCAATGTCCTCGTCGCTGTGAACTGCTGACATAAACAACGTCTCGAATTGCGACGGCGCAATATAAATTCCCTGCTCCAACATCGCGCCGAAAAATTTCTTAAACATTTCCTGATTGGCGGCGGCTGATTCGTCATAATTTGTAACTTCTTTATCGCTGAAAAATATTCCGAACATAGAGCCGGCTTGCGGTGTTTGAATTTTTATATCGGACATCTGCGCGGCGTTTTTAATACCGGCAACGAGCTTTGAAGTCTTCGCGGAAATTTTATCCGTCAAATTATCCTCAAGCAAAATCGTAAGCGTCTCAATGCCGGCAGTCATAGCTAAGGGGTTGCCGCTCAAAGTGCCCGCCTGATAAATTCTGCCGTCGGGTGAAACGTTGCGCATAATTTTTTCCGTTCCGCCATAAGCCGCGCAAGGCAAGCCGCCGCCGATAATTTTTCCTAAGCAAGTCAAATCGGGCGTGATTTTATATTTTTCCTGCGCCCCGCCCAAAGCAACTCTAAAGCCGCACATGACCTCATCGAAAATCAACAACGCGCCGTATTTTTTCGTAATATCTCTCAAGCCGCGCAGATAATTTTCTTTAGGCAAAACCAAGCCCATATTACCCGCAACAGGCTCAACGATAACGGCGGCAATTTGTTCGCCGCATTGAGCAAAAATATTTTCGACGGCTTCAAGGTCGTTGTAAGGCAAAGTTATAGTATCTTGCGCGGTGCCACGAGTGACACCGGGACTTGACGGTTCTCCGAAAGTTGCCGCGCCGCTTCCCGCTTTAACGAGCAATGAATCGCTGTGCCCGTGATAGCAGCCGATAAACTTAATAATTTTTTCGCGCCCCGTGTAGCCGCGAGCCACTCTTAACGCGCTCATCGTCGCTTCGGTGCCAGAATTTACCATGCGCATAACTTCCATTGACGGATAAATTTTATTTACAAGCTTAGCAAGTTTAGTTTCAAGTTCGGTTGGTGCGCCGTAGCTGGTGCCGCGTTCGACAGCATTTTTTAAAGCCTTAACAATTTTGGGGTGCGCATGCCCTAAGATAAGCGGTCCCCAAGAATTTACGTAATCGATATAAGAATTGCCGTCAATGTCGAAGATATGCGAGCCTGCGCCGTGTGAAATAAACGGCGGATTGGAATTGACGCTACTGAACGAACGCACAGGGCTGTTGACCCCGCCGGGCATAAATTTTTTAGCCTCGTTAAATGCTTCGAGAGATTTTGTTAAGTTCATAGTGATTCCTCCAGAAAATTTTCTAACAGCTAAAAGCTAACAGCTAACTTGCAGTTTAAGCATTGAGTTTTTAATTGTCAATCGCGAAAAATATCGGCTGTTGCTGTTAAATTTTTATGTTATAATGCCGACGAGGTGATAATTATGCGGAAAAAATTTTTAAAAGCCTTTTTGGCTACGCTGACGGCTTCCGCTATGTTTTTGCCAGCAAATTTTTCTTCAGCGGAAATTGTGAACTATGACGGCGTCGGCGAATACATTATGAGCGATTTTGAAACGCCTGACGTCGCTAAACAACGCGCTAAACTCTACGCTGAACGCAACGCGCAAGAACAAGCTGGCGTCTACATTAAAAGTTATTCGCGAATGGAAAATTTCAAGTTGGTTGAGGACGAAGTCATTGCCATAACGAGCGGCATTTTAAAAGTTTTGAACGTCGAATATAAAATGATTCCAATGGAAGAATACGGCGGGATAATGTATCGCGCAACGATTTTGGCGAGCATTGACACCGATAAAGTTGACGAGTGGATTGCTCAAGGCATTGGCGAGCGCGAATCTTTAACAGAAAAAAATCGTGAACTTCAACGCCAAATTGACGAGCAAGAAAAATTAATTGCCGAGCTTAAACTCAAGGCTGAAAAGTCTAAAAATCCTTCTGCAGACGAAAAACTCAAGCAAGAATTCGCAGATGCCGATAAAGCTTTTCTGTCGAATATCAAGCTTGAGGAGGGCAATCGTTTAGTTTTGCTGAATGTCGATTGGTCGTATGAACTTGCGCTTAAGGATTGGACGGAGGCTATTGAACTCAATCCGCAAAACGCTTTGGCTTATGAGGCTCGCGGCTATTATTATCTTTACTACACCAGAGATTATCCCGCCGGCTTGAACGATTTTAACCAGGCGATAAATCTTCGCCCGTCGATAGCGGATAATTATTTTTATCGCGGCTTGTGCCACTTGAATTTGGAAGATACTGACAAGGCTAAAAAAGATTTTGAGCAGGCGATAAGTTTAAATCCGCAAATGTCTGGAGCTTATGGAGAGTTGGCGTATATCTACACAATGAGTGATCCGTTAAAGGCGATTGAATATGCTGACCGTGCGCTAGAGTTTAACGAGCGAAATTGGCGGGCGTATTATAGTCGGGGGCTTGCGCTGTACACCATGCACAATTACGAAGCGGCTCTTGAAGACGGACAACGGGCTTTAGAGTGGGGTTGCGGCGACGCCTATCAATTAATCGGCGATTGCTATGGAATGTTAGGTAATCGTGCTGAGGCGGAAAAATATTGGGAGCTTGCAAAAGATCCGCCAGCGTTTGGTTAATGGGGGAAATTTTTTGATTAGCAAAATAGAGATTGGAAGCCTTGCCGACGAATTGGAGCTTAAAGTTGGCGACAAAATTTTAAAAGTCAACGGCAAAACGCCACTCGACATAATTGATTTAAGTTTTTTAATGGCGGAAGAGGAAATCGAACTTTTGATTGAGCACGCGGACGGAGAACGGGAAATTATTGCGTTTGAAAAGGACGTGGA
>CAMJKR010000336.1 GCA_946406415.1 uncultured Selenomonadales bacterium
TCGTGCGGCAGGGCGTGAAGAATTTTTCTAACGTCGAAGTTTTGCCGAGCGGGAAATTTATCATTTCGCAACAGACATTCAGCGGCTACTTTAATAAGGCGTCACTTCAGGACGTGGCAGTTGATTCGAGCGAGGACGTCGAGATTTTCGGCAAAGAAATTGCGCCGACATTGGGAATTACAATCCGTTTTGCGGGTGAGGAACCTAAAGACAACGTCACACGCCAATACAACGAGACTATGAAAAAAATTTTGCCGCGCTATGGTGTCGAGTTCTGCGAAATACCGCGCAAAGAATTTTCCGGCGAGCCGATAAGCGCAAGTACAGTTCGCGAGGCTCTTAAGAACGGCGACATTGATAAAGTTAAAAGCCTCGTACCAGCTACGACGTTTGATTATCTTTGCAAGCACCATAACGAATTTAAACGATATTTTACCGCCATAATAAATATCAAGTTGGTAACAACAACGGGAGATTTTCAAATCATTTCCGTGTCCGACGATAAAGCTAGCGTCGATAAGCCTGATTTGTTCCAAACGGGCGGCATCGGCTATCAAATTCAATCCTGCGCGGGAAAATTGGAATTCGTCGCTAAAGCTACTGTCGACGGACAAATTTGGCTAAATCTTTTAGCAATGAATTCTACATTAAATGCAACTATTGACTATGCTAAGTTGACAATTAACGGCGAGGCGATAATCGATAAAATCACGCCTGTTTGCTACGATAAGCCTTACTTTTACAACATGGCAACCAAAGCCGATGCGGAAATTAAAATCCAAGTCGAGTGGCTACTACATAATAATTGAGCGGAAATAATTGGCGGGGTCTTCGGACTCCGTTTTTCATTGCAAGCAGAGAAATTCTTTGTTATAATTCGTGTGAAAAAATTTATGGAGGTTTTCTCATGGGTGAAGAACTTTTTGTTAAACTAAGATACTGTTTCATGGCAGGTTATACGCTTCCGCAATACTGTATCGACAACGGAAAAAAAAAACCGTTATTCGTGTTAGATAAAACTTCAATATACTTATTAAGAGAAATTTATGCTCAGTTTCGTTACGATGGAAGGTTGTCGGAAAGTTTTTGTTTCATTAATAGTGATGAACCATATAAAATATTTCCTCTTTATCATACTCTAGGATTATTTTGGACAGATATTCGGGTTTTAAATATTTCAGATGTTAAGCTCGATAAGTTTGACAAAGTTATCCTTCTTACTAAAGAAAAACTTAATGTGAACAATAAAAAGATTATTCGTTTTGTCAACGTGGAAAGGTTTTGTATTCAACAAGCTTTTATAGATATCCCTTTGTCAAATTTTTTGCAACGTCATCCAAAAGTAAAGCTAATTTTAACAAATTTCCCCTCTATTGAACGCTACAAAGGAGGAAGAGAATTTGATTCAAAACTTTGTACTGCCGAAAGCTTGAAGAGTGCCATAGTCCATAGCGATGGCAAACATATTGAAACACCTTTGGATAAATTTGGTTATACTAACGAACAAGTTATTGAAATAATGTTTGGCTCGAAAATAAAGAGAAACCCTGATAATTCGACTTCAATATTAGAAGAAAATTACCCCTTGCGACGAATTCAAAATGGAAAACGAGCCACTGCTTATCAGCCCGAAAAATTTTTAAATCGAATTTATTTTTTCGGTTCTTGCCATTGTTATGGAGTAAATGCACCTTTTGATAAAACGATTGAAAGTTATCTGCAAAAAATGCTCAAAGAAGCGAATTTGCCTTATCGCGTGGAAAATGAAAGTCAGCATTTCGCAAGTCGTTATCAAGACATCTTTTATAATCTGAACAAAATTAATCCTGATCCCGGAGATATTATTTTTTTTTGGATTGCTAACATGCGCTCGAATGACAATAATATTCCGTTTTGCGATGTGAGCAATGCTTTTGATCCGCCACACGACTTTAAAGAAATTTATTGTAGAAAAGGACACGTAAACGAACTCGGTTATAAACTCTTGGCAGAGAAATATTTTAAGTTCTTGACAGAGAACAATTTTTTCCGCGACGTAGAATTCAATTATCCAATACCCCCTCCCGCGTATCATAGATTTGGTATACCGTCTTGGGTCGAGCAGGGTAGCGTAAATATTCCTGTCAACGAAGAATTAGAAACTTACAAAAAGCAGCTCAAAGCGCGTAGACCGCAAATCGGCGCGTTGGTTATGAACTGCAATCCGTTCACGCTGGGACATTTACACCTAGTCGAGTACGCGGCGGCTAAAGTCGTTAAGTTGTATATTTTTGTCGTGGAAGAGGATAAAAGCGAATTCCCGTTTGCGGACCGTATAGAACTCGTGCGGCAGGGCGTGAAGAATTTTTCTAACGTCGAAGTTTTGCCGAGCGGGAAGTTTATTATTTCGCAAACAACTTTTAGCGGCTATTTTAATAAAGCGTCGCTTCAGGACGTGGCAGTTGATTCGAGCGAGGACGTCGAGATTTTCGGCAAGGAAATTGCGCCGACGTTGGGAATTACAATCCGCTTTGCCGGCGAGGAACCTAAAGACAATGTTACACGTCAATACAACGAGAATATGAAAAAAATTCTGCCGCGCTATGGCGTCGAGTTCTGCGAGATACCCCGCAAAGAAGTTTCAGGCGAACCAATAAGTGCAAGTACAGTTCGGGCGGCTCTTAAAAACGGCGACATCGACAAAGTTAAAAGTCTTGTGCCAAATACGACTTTTGAGTATCTTCGCAAACAACATCCTGAATTTAAACGTTATTTTACTGCCAGAATAGATATTAAATATTATTAACGACGACGTGCGATTTGCAAATTCTGTCCATGTCCGATGAAAGAGCGCGTTTAAGGAAACCCATTTGGTACCAGAAGGACGGCATCGGCTATCAAATTCAGTCCTGTGCGGGTAAATTGGAGTTTAGCGTTAAAGCTACTGCAGATAGTCAAATTAAGTTAAATCTTAGAGGATTAGATGTCCGCAACCCGAAGGATAAATCTAAGCGCATACCCTATTGGATAGACTACACTAAGCTGATAGTCAACGAGCAAAATATTTTTGACACGCCCACTCCGGCTTGGCATAATAAGCCTTATCGCTACAATATAGGCG
>CAMJKR010000337.1 GCA_946406415.1 uncultured Selenomonadales bacterium
GTTGTGGCAATGCACAGGAAAATTGATAACAAAAAAGCCGCCGCGCCGTCGAATTCTTCGGCAACTGTAGCCAAAATAAACGGCGGAATCATTGCCGCGCCGCAAAATAATGTTAAGTAGCCGAGCAAGCCCGATACAATTCGACGATTCATTTCTAACTCCTAAAGTTTAAATCTTTTCGGCGACATTTTATCAAGTAATCTGTTTTTACGCAACGAAAAACCCGCACGGAAAATCTGCGCGGGTTAAAAAATATAATTGTGAAGGGGTTTCAATCTTTAAAAATGGCTTTAATCGCAGTTTTGGTATCAGTCAGCGGAAAAAGTTCATAACCGACTCGATATTGATAGCCGAGACGTTTTAAAGTTTCGTAGACGGCATGATAATTAATTTCGCCGGTACCAGGTTCGTGACGACCGGGGCAATCAGCAATGTGAATATGCCCGATTTGGTCAAAATATTTTTCAATGTTGTAGCAGAGTGCGCCTTCGTTATACTGCATGTGGTAGGCGTCGAACAAAATCATCAGATACGGCGAATTGATGAGGCGCGTGACTTCTGCCGCCATTTGAGTTGTCTGCAGGAAATTGCCGACATGGTCAACTTTGATATTCAAGCCTTCCAAGTTCATGCGGATTTTGTATTCTTCAGCGAGTTTGACGGACGCGAGCAAAGTATCATACATGGAGCAAAGCTTAACGGTGTCAGAAAGTTCGTCGTAGTGATTAACGACAATGCCGCCGTCGCCGAGTGCGTTAGAGTGGATTGTTACCGTTTGTGCACCGACTTTTTTAGCCGCGTCAAGGGAGGCTTTAAGGTTTTCAAGATATTTTTCTTTGTGCGTGGGGTCGACGAGGGAATAATCATTGTCGCCGTTAAAACCGCTGATTGTAATTTGAGCCGCTTGAGCCGCGTCGCGAACTTTATCCAAGTCGCGAATGCGCCAATCCCAAAATTCAACCGCGTCGAAACCGTCAGCTTTAGCCGCCGCAAATCTTTCGTAAAAATCTTTTTCGGTGTAAAGCGTATCGATACATGCGCAACGTTTCATAATAAAATTCTCCTTCGCAAAAATAAATTGACCCGCGTCCTCGATTATGCTAAAGTGTACTTATTAGAATTCACCAAGCACGTCGAGGCGTGAGCCAAAAATCTTTTTGGTTAATTTTAATCGTTTCGGCGTGTAAAATCAATACATTAAGGAGCGATTTTTATGGAAGTCAATGAAGCGAAGAAAGTTTTGCTTGCCGCGCCGCTCAATCCGACCGAACGAATCGCGCTCAACGTTTTGTTGGCAGAGCTGAACATCGAAGATTTGCCGGATGAACAATGGAGGGATATCAAGGATTTCGAAGGTTATTACCAAGTCAGCACAAAAGGCAGAGTGAAAAGCTTTCACAAAGGAACAGTCCGAATCATGAAGCCGCAAGTTACGAAAGGATATTTGCGCGTAGAACTTCAGCGTCCCGGGAAAAAACGTAAAGTCGGCGTTCACATTCTTGTTGCCGAAACTTTTCTGCCCAATCCCGAAAGCAAACCGGAAGTCAACCACGAAGACGGCAATAAGTCAAATAATTGCATCGAAAATCTCAAATGGTCTACGTCAAGTGAAAATCGTCAACACGCTGTCAAAATGGGATTACAGAGAAGTGGTTGCGATCGTCCGGGTGCAACTTTGACTGCCGAACAAGTACGTGAGATTCGCAGAGATTGCATTCCTGGAGATTGGAAATTTGGTTTTAATTCATTCGCAAGGAAATTTAATGTAAGCAAAATGACGATAAAAAAAGCATATGAAGGCAAGCGTTATAAAAATGTAGTTTAAGTTCACGTACTGCGCGGTCTTCCTCACGTGCTTTTTTCAAAACGGCAAGAGCTTCGTCTGAACGCCCCTTGACAACGAGCCAACGCGGACTTTCGGGACAAATTTGGATACCGAAGAACAATACAACTGCCGGAATTGCCGCGATTGATAGCATGTACCGCCAGACGTGTTCGGCACCGCCCATGCTTACGCCGATTATAGCGTTGAAAGTGAACGCCAATAATTGTCCAGTAACAATCATAAGTTCACCTTGCGTTACCATGCGCCCGCGACGTTCTGCCGGTGCCAATTCAGCCAAGTAGATAGGAACCGTCGTTGCCGCACCGCCAACCGCAAGTCCTAAGAAAAATCTGCATACAATCATTATCTTAGCAGATGGCGAAAAAGTACAACCCATTGCTCCAAAGAAAAATAAGATCGATAAGAACAAGAGCATTTTTTTACGACCGTATTTATCGGCTAATCTGCCACCGCAGAAAGAACCGACTGCCGCACCTAAAAGCAAGATACTGGTTACCAAACCTTCAAGCACAGGATCGAGGTTCAGTTGGCTTGGCAATGCCATAAAAGGCAATGCGCCGTTTAAAACGCCGGTGTCGTAGCCGAAAAGCAAATTGCCGAACGTTGAGACGAACATTACTTTGAACAGAAATTGCCGCGGTGTTTGCTTAGTCTCGCTCATGTTTAACCCCTCCATAAATATTTTAAAATTTTCCCCGCCGCAACGTGAATTTACGACGGGGATTTTTCATTGCAAATAAAATTTAAAGTTCAGGCATAAGCTCGGAGATTTTAACGGGGCGATTCTCTTCGGCGGATTTTCTTGCGGCATCGGCAATAACGATACTCATCAAGCCGTCCATACCGGTTGCCAAAGTCGGCGTGTCATTTTGAATCGCCAGAACGAATTGGCGGACTTCTTCTGCATAAGCCGCGCCGTAACGGTCTTTAATCGTGACGAGGGGTTTTTCGGCGATAATACCTTCGCGAGCGTTAAGCGTTGCTTGCGAGAAAATGTCGTTTTCTACGGTTACTGCGCCTTTGGTGCCGAAAACTTCAGCGCGCTGGTCGTAACCGTAAACAGCCTCCCAAGAGTTGTCGATAACGGCAAGAGAATTGTCTTCAAAGCGCATGGTAATAACGCAGGTGTCATCGCGGGTAATTTCGGGCTTATCTTTGTTAATAAGTTTAGAACCCATTGCGTAAACTTCGACGACTTCGCAATTATTGAGGTAACGCGCCATATCGAAATCGTGAATTGTAGTATCCGTG
>CAMJKR010000338.1 GCA_946406415.1 uncultured Selenomonadales bacterium
AAATTTACCGATGCATTTAGCGTTGACTTTTCATTTTCAAATATAGTAATAAATCCGGACATTCAATAAATAATTTTTAATAAAAATGGCTAAAAAATCTCTTCGGCGGCGCGTCGGAGGGATTTTTTCGTTGACAAGAAGATTTTTTTGGCATAAAATGCCCGCGCAAATAAGCTTGTACTCTTAATTATGAGAGACGAGACTTGGAGGTAATAAAATGGAAAAAAGAAGTCGTGCGTTGAAAAATGACGCGCAAAAGTTCAGTCTGATTAGGCGCGAAGCGATTTATACGGGAATTGCGCTAATCGGACTGATTATTTTTTGGTTAATCGCGGGTTTTGGCATGTCGTCGAGTGAAATTAAAATTTTCCATTTGCCGTTGTGGGCGGTCGCGGGTACAGTCGGCGTTTGGCTTTTTGCGATAATAATCAGCGCGATTTTGAGCAAAATTTTATTTAAAGACGTGGATTTGGGAGGCGAGCACGATGAATGAAGGTAATTTGTCCGCACTCCTGCCGCTTATTTTTTTTATGGCGTTCATGGTTGGAATAAGTATTTTCGTGCGACATAAGCAAGCGGGTAAAAATTTCGTAAGCAGTTATTTTGTTGGCAATCGACAGCTGGGCGGCTTTGTGTTGGCAATGACGACGGTCGCGACGTATAGTTCAGTATCGAGCTTTGTCGGCGGACCAGGAATGGCGTTTCAAGTCGGATTTGGCTGGATTTATATGGCGGTCGTACAAGTAACGGCGATTTTTTTAGTATTGGGCATTTTCGGCAAGCGAGTAGCATTATTGGCGAGAAAATTAAATGCCGTGACGGTCGTCGACATAATCCGAGCGCGATTTAAATCGGATTTTTTAGCGGCGGTGGCGGCGTTCGTGATAGTTTTATTTTTTTGCGGCACGATGACGGCGCAATTTGTCGGCGGCGCGAAACTTTTTTCGGCGGTAACGGGTTACAGTTATGAGGCGGGATTAATTTTATTCGGATTGGTCGTCGTCATTTACACTTCAATAGGCGGCTTCCGCGCAGTCGCATTAACGGATACTTGTTGCGCGTTGATAATGATGATTGGAATAGTTTTGTTGCTGTATTACGTTTTAAAGGCGGGCGGCGGCTACGAAAATATAATTTCGACGCTGGAAATAAAAAATCCGGAGCTTTTTGAGCCGTTTTCGTTCGGAAATATGCCGTGGACAATTTATTTTACGCAATGGCTTTTAGTCGGAATTTGTACAATAGCACTGCCGCAATCGGTCGTTCGCGGAATAAGTTATAAAAACACGCAAGGATTACATCAAGCAATGTTAATCGGCACGGTTGTAGTCGGCTTTATGAACATTGGAATAAATTTTACAGGAATATTGGCGCACGGCGTGTTAACAGGCACTGCGGCGGATTATGGCGGAGTTGATAACATAATTCCGACGACGATAGTTAAAGCCATGCCGCCGGAACTCGTTGGGCTGGCAATAATCGGACCTTTAGCGGCGTCAATCTCGACAATTTCCGGACTTTTAATCGTGGCGTCAAGCGCAATAATAAAAGACGTATATTTACATTGGGCGGAAAAAAATAATCGGGTCGTGACGCCTGCGCGGATAAAATTTTTATCAATGGCGGCAACGGCGATAATCGGAGTAACGGTTTTCGTGATAGCATTGACGCCGCCGAGTTTAATTTGGCTGATAAATATGTTTGCGTTCGGCGGATTAGAAACGGCATTTTTCTGGACACTTTTATTGGGATTATTTTGGAAAAAGGCAAATAAAATGGGCGCAATGCTCTCAATGACGGGCGGAACGATAATTTATTGTTTTACGCAAGCGACGGGCTTTAAAATCCTAAATCTGCACCAAATAACGATTGGAATAACAGTATCGCTGATTTTATTTTTAATCGGCTCGTATATCGGCAAAAAAACAGACGATGAAACTTTAAAAATATTTTTCCCGTAAAAATTTTTAAGTAGTTGACAAGTAATCTTACTTTTGATAAGTTTTTAGCAATGAAAAGTAATTTGTGCGGGAGGGGAATGGCTTATGAAGCAGGAAACGCCGACATTACAGCAATTATTAAACTCCGACGTAATTAAAAAGCGATTCGAGGAACTTTTAAACAGCTCCGCGCCGTCGTTTGTGTCGTCAATATTAACGATAGTGCGCGGCAATACGAAATTGCAGGAATGCTCGCCGAATTCGATATTAAGCGCGGCAGGGATAGCGGCGGCGTTGAAATTGCCGATAAATCCGAGTTTAGGGTTCGCGTTTATCGTGCCGTATAAGGGGCAGGCGACATTTCAACTTGGAACAAAAGGATTCGTGCAGTTGGCAATGCGTAGCGGGCAGTACCGAACGTTAAATTCCGGCGTAGTTCGCGAGGGGCAAATAGCGGACATTGACTTTATAACCGGAGAAATAATTCGCGGCGAAAAAATTTCTAACGAGGTAGTCGGCTACGTGGCGTATATGGAGCTGATAAACGGCTTTAAAAAGTCGCTTTACATGACGGTTGAGGAAATGCAGTTGCACGCGCATAAATATTCGCAGAGTTATGCCTATGATTTGCGTTCCGGCAGAAAAAGTTCGGTTTGGACGACGAATTTTGATTCAATGGCTAAAAAAACCGTCTTGAAAAAACTTCTGAGCAATTATGGGCTGATTTCGATAGACCAGCAGAGCGCGGACTTGGCGACGGCGTTGCAAGCGGATCAAGCGATAATCACGGAGGACGGATTCAGATATATAGACAATGAGCAAGAAGAGGAAAAAATTGTGCCTTTTAGCGATGTAATTGCCCTTCCGAACGAAAATAATCAGGAAAAAGCTAATTCGGAGGAAGAAAATGACTAAAAAAAGTTTCAGTGCAAGTGACAGGGCGTCAATTTTAGTTGAAGCCTTGCCATATATCCAAGAATTTCACGGAAAAACGATTGTAATAAAATATGGCGGCAATGCGATGATAAATGACGAATTAAAATCTTTTGTCATGCAAGATGTCGCGTTAATGAAATTCGTCGGCATAAAAGTAGTAATAGTGCACGGCGGTGGACCGGAAATAACCGGCTTTCTAAAAAAAATCGGCAAGGAA
>CAMJKR010000339.1 GCA_946406415.1 uncultured Selenomonadales bacterium
GCGCAACTTAGCGAACTGCGCGGGGTCTTCGTTTTGTCTAACCGGTTAGCGAATCCGGTTAATCAAGGACACCTAGAATAGCATTCTGCTACCGAATCCAACGGTCGTAGATGTACGCGCTAATGACGCCCGCCACCACACTAACCGCCAGATTAACGAATAAATCCAGCATGTATAGCACCTCCTCTCGTAATGTATTATGCTGTCACGAGAGTGAGTAGCATTGAGAGAATTATATCAGAAAGTTTTCAGGCGTTCAAAGACGCACAGAGCGTTTGCCTTGACAATATGGCTAGCGTGTGATAAATTTTTAATGCATCGAAAGCGAACGAGAAGGTTGCATTTCATTGGTATCACAGACGAAAACCCCCAAGCAGAGTGATTAACTGCTCGGGGGTTTCGTTTCGCCTAACCGGTTGATTAATCCGATTATCTAGGGCACCCTAGTTGATAACGCCTGCTACTTTAGCCAATGTTCGTAGATGTAGTTTCCAACAACGCTCCCAAGAATGCTAGAAACCAGACCTACGGCGAACGAGATAAGTGCTCTCATCGGTATCACCTCCTCTCGTTCGGTGTTCTGCCAAGCCGAGAGTGGTAGCATCGCGAAAATTATATCAGAAAGATTTCAGGCGTTCAAGGCGGCGGACTTTTTGGCAGTTGACGCAGAAAAATTTTCTTGATAAAGTTAGCGCAGATTTTTAATGGAGGGATTTAATATGCGCGGAGTAGATGTTTCGATTTTTAACGAAAATATCGATTGGCAAGCTCTGAAGGCGGCGGGAATTGATTTTGCGATTTGTCGCACGGGCTACGGTCGCACGGACGCCGACGAAAGTTTTCAATCGCAAGTGGAAGGCGCGCACAAAGCGGGGCTTATTTGCGGGGCGTATCATTATTCCTACGCGCTCACGGTTGAAGCCGCCGCTCAAGAGGCGCAGTTCTGCAAGCAGATTATCGAACGGGCGGGCGTCCTGTTGGAGTTGCCAGTTTGGTTTTATATGGAGGATTCCGACACTTATAAAAAACGTCATGGCTTTGAATTTAGCCGCCAAAATGTAACTGCCATTTGCAAGGCTTTTCTCGACAATATCAAGCCGTTGAAATGCGGCGTTTATTCGTCGTATTCGTGGCTGGAGGAAATGATTGACTGGAAGTCGCTGGGCTGTGACATTTGGTCGGCGCAGTGGGCTAAGGAAGATGCTTTTAAAGGTCGCATGTGGCAATACACCGACGCGCTTAAAATTGGCGGGCAGACTTTTAACGGAAATATTTTGTACGAGGCGGGAGCCGTCATGGGCGAATCGACGACAGTACAAGCTGCGCCGCAGACAACTAACGACTTGATTCACAGCATTTTAAGTTCGCACGCCAAAGACGAAACAACCGCTGCACCTGCTCAACCGGCGACGCCTAAGCCGCAAGCAAATCCTTCCGCCGCAATTAACAGCATTTTGTCGAACATAAGACCGCAAGCCGGTGCAACCAAGAGCACTGCTCAACCGTCCGCCGATGATAAAATCCGCAACATTTTGGCGAACGCTCGCAATAAGAAATGACTTTTTAAAGATGTGTGTTCTATGTTAATTTTATTGGTTGACAGAAAAATTTTAGGTGTCTATAATTAGACAGCTTGCGCACAAAGAGCGATAAAATTATTTGGAGGTATTTAAACATGGCAGTTGGTAAGGTAAAGTGGTTTAGCGCGGAAAAAGGTTACGGATTCATTGCTCGCGAAGAGGGCGACGATGTTTTTGTTCATTTCTCGGCCATTCAAAGTGACGGCTACAAAACTCTCGACGAGGGACAGGAAGTTTCGTTCGACATTATCGAGGGCGAACGCGGTCCGCAGGCGGCCAACGTGAAGAAACTTTAAGCGTTAAGAACCGCGAACATCTTATCTGTAAATGACTTGTTTCCGAGGGACGTTATATCGGAGACAAGTCATTTTCGCTTTAGGGGTGATTAAATGAAATTTGTATCGTGGAATGTCAACGGCTTGCGGGCGCGGCTCAAAAAAGATTTCATGCCCGCCTTTAAAAAATTGGACGCTGATATTTTTGCCGTGCAGGAAATTAAAATGCAGGTGGGCGAGGCTATCCTAGAGCTGAACGGCTATAAACAATTTTGGAATTACGGCGAACGCAAAGGCTATTCGGGCACGGCAATTTTTTCCCGCATTGAACCGCAAGCTGTCACTTACGGCATTGGCGTCGACGAATTCGACAGCGAGGGGCGCGTTATCACTTTAGACTTTGGAGAAAATTTTTTCGTCAATGTTTATGTTCCGAATTCGCACAATCTCGAATGGCTTGAACGGCGCATGAGCTGGGAAAATTCTTTTCGTGAATATCTGCGCGGGCTTGACGCTCAAAAGCCCGTTGTCGTCTGTGGCGATTTTAATGTTGCGCATCAGCCGATAGATTTAAAAAATCCCGCGTCGAATCATCACAACGCAGGATTTAGCGACGAAGAGCGCGGCAAGTTCACTGAACTTTTGAACGCTGGGTTCGTCGATATTTTCCGCCGCCGCAATCCCGATTTAACGGGGGCTTACACGTGGTGGAGCTATCTTCGTAAAGCTCGGCTAACCAACGCGGGCTGGCGTATTGATTATTTTTTAATTTCGGAACGTTTGATTGATAAAGTTATCGACGCCACGATTGAAAGCGAAATTTTCGGCAGTGATCACTGTCCTATAACTTTAGTCACCGGTTAACATGGCTAATTCCTCTGCTGTTACCTTAGTAGAGGAAATTTTTTTTATCTGCTCGTCCTTAGTAAGTGAAACTTTTTTTTCGTCGACGAATTCAATCGGCTCGGCGAAAATTTTTTTAAATGCATCTTCCGCCGTGTCGACTGCGAAAATTTTTAAACCGAGATGTCCTTTGGGAATGTCCTTGATATTTTCTTTAGGGATAACCAAAGTTTTAATGCCCGCCTGCTTTGCGCCGTAAGCTTTCTCGAATACGCCGCCAACAGGTCGAACTTTACCTTGCAGAGAAATTTCGCCGGTTACTGCCACGTCTTGACGAATTTTTTTGCCGGTGACTGCACTAACCAACGCCGCAAGAATCGCCGTGCCC
>CAMJKR010000340.1 GCA_946406415.1 uncultured Selenomonadales bacterium
GACGGCGCGGGCGAAACTTCCGAAAACTTCCGCGATATTCACGTGCTGAAAAATCGGCAGGGCAAGCCGTTTATCCCCGGCACGTCACTTTGCGGAGTTTTGCGCGATTGGCTTGCAAGCGTCGACGCGGCTGTTGTCCCGAAAATTTTTGGCGACTTGGAAGAAATGCAAAGTTCGATTCATGCGGACGACATTGCGCTTGAGGACGGCAGGATTATTTACCGCGACGGCGTGCGGATTGATTCGGTGACGGGCGCGGGTGTCGACGGCGGCAAATACGATTACGAGGCTGTTGAGCGCGGCGCGAGCGGCAGTCTTCGATTGCTGGTGACCTTGCGCGGCGTCCACGATGTCGAAAAAATTTCCGACGTTATCGCGCGTCTGCTCGGCAAACTGCAAGACGGGATTCAACTCGGCGCACTTACGAGCAAAGGTTTCGGCTTGGCGGCGGCTGAAAATTTGTGCGCAGACTTTTACGATTTCCGCAACAAAGCCGACGTTGTTGCGTGGCTCACGGGCAAAGGTGCCTCCAAAAAAATTCAGCCGACGTTCGCAGATTCCGTGCGTGAAAATGATTTTGTCGTCGACGCGCAATTCAAATTCAATTCGTCGTTTATCATTCGCGACGGCGACACCACGCTTAAAAGCCGCGAAGATTTCGTTTTGCCCGGCACAAGTCTCAAGGGCATTTTGCGACACCGCGCCGAATACATTTTGAGTCGGCTCGGACTTGACGTTGCGGCTTTGGAAAATTTGATGGGCGCGTCGTCGTCCGACAAAAAAATTAAAAGTCGATTCATCGTCGCGGAAAGTTACATTGCGACCGAAAATTTTGCGGAGGTCGAACATAAGCGCACAAAAATCGATAGGTTTACGGGCGGCACGTTGCAGGGGACGCTGTTTACGACGACGCCCGCTTACCAAAAAAATTTCGCCGCGCCGACGTTCAACCTTCGATTCGAGATTCGCGACGCCGACGATTCGGAAGCGGGTTTGGCGATTTTTTTGCTGCGCGATTTGTGGCTCGGACGCGTCGCGGTCGGTGGCGAAAAATCTATCGGACGCGGCACGCTCAACGGTTTGTCCGCCACGATAAATTTCCGCGGCAAAACTTACATGCTCGGCGCGAACGGCAAAGTTCTCGGCGGCGACAAAACGGAGCTCGAAAATTTTGCGGCGGCGTTGAAAAATTTCGCGGGAGGTGACGGCAAATGATCGGCATGGATTTGGCGCGGCGGGTCGGACTGGTGCTTTGTCGGTGCAAAAAATTTTCGGAGTCGGTTGATTGTCCGCCGCATGAGCTCGAAAAAATTCTGCGCGAAAAATTTTCGGAGGCTCACGGAATTTTCGTTGCGTGGCAAGTTCAAAGCATCGTTTGGGGCAAATTCGACGGCGACAAACTTTTGCTCAAGGACGACGCGTCGCCGAATTTTGATGATTGGCTGGAGTGTCGCGTTTTCAATCGGCGCGAGGAACTTCACATCAAGCGGGCAGGCGAAAAATTTGTCGGGCGATACGTCCGCGATGACGATTCGGGCGCGGAGACTTATTACGTCGACAGCTTTGCGCGACTTTGGGGCGAACGGTCGGCAACGACTGACGGTTGGATAACCTTGCGCGACGCGGCGCGAAAAATTTCCATGAGTGTTCCCTGCGACGACGGCGACCAAAAATTTTACGGGCTTACGACGCGCAATTATATCGGCAGCGACGCGGCGACGGGCTTGAGCGGCTACGTCGATTATCGTTTCGTCGCGATTGAATCTGCTTGGGACGGTGATTGAATTGGCAAGAACATTCACTCCGCAAAAAAATTTTTCATTGGAGGCGGCGACCGCGCCATATAATTTTGTTCCGTTGCCGAAAGAAATTTTGCCTGCGGAATTCGACGGCGCGGAAAATTTCCGCGAACACATCGCCGAACGCGGCAAACTAAGCGGCGAAATTTCTCTGGAGCTTGAGACACTGACGCCGCTTTTCATCGGCGGCAACGACACGAAAAGTTTTGCGCCCGTCGGCACACCGATTATCCCCGGCTCGTCACTTCGCGGCATGTTCAAAAATATTTTCAAAATCGTGACGTGCGGAGCTTTTCGCGGGCGGACGACCTCTCAACGCAAGGGCGAAGACTTCAACGACGAGCACATTTATTTCCGTTGCATTATGGGCGTCGGGCGTTATCCGTGGACTAAAGACTTGAACAAAGTTTACAACTCGCGGATGATTCACAATGCACGCGGCAAAGACGGCAAACTTCACCCCGTGAAAAACGCGCGTCCCGGATTTCTGATTCGCACGACCGACAACAAATTTTTTATCGCGCCGTCAATTTACAAGAGCGACCGCAAGGACGACAGAATTTTGATTCGCGACTACGAAAAAAAATTCCGCGTGACCATTCGCGAAAGAAATTCCAGTTGCGTCAAATGGGACGGCAACATCGCTTACATAATCACGGGCAGTCAAGCGCGATACAAACTCCTCGACGAGGACGGTTACAATCAGCTGACGGGCGACGATAAAAAGCGTGCGGGCAAGCAGTTTATTCGATACACGCGGCTGGATTATGTCGATTGGTGCCGCGACCATTGGATTCCATTGCCCGAAGACGTGCGCACGTCCTACGAACACGACCGCAACCGACGCGGCGTCAATCTTTTCACGGATAAGGGCATTTTGAAACGCGCCGAGCTTGAGCGGCTAACGGGGAAAACTTTTTCCGACGTGAAAACGCTGATTCCCTGCCACTTCTTAGAGGAGGACGGGCAAATCACGGCGTTCGGGCACGGGCAATGTTTCCGCATTCCGTATCGTCGGCGAATTGGCGACGCCGTTCCGAAAAATCTGCAGTCCGAAAAAATCGTTGACTTTGCCGACGCGGTTTTCGGCAAGGAAAAATTTTGGGCGAGTCGCGTTTACTTCGAGGACGCCACGCCGATTGGCGAAGTTCGCGAGCTTGCGATGGCGACGGTTCACCCGCTCATGCAACCGAATCCGACATCGTATCAGCTGTATCTTGCTCAACACGGCGACAAGCTTAAGCATTGGGACACGAACGACGCGCAGATTCGCGGCTAC
>CAMJKR010000341.1 GCA_946406415.1 uncultured Selenomonadales bacterium
TAAATGTTTCGTGAGCTTGGTGATTATCGGCGCGGAGATTTTTTTTAATAAAATTCTTCCGTTCTCGTTAAACGCCAAAACTCTCGCGCAAGTCGCCGCGTCAAGTTCGGCAACTTCTTCCGCCGTCAAGTTCAGCAAAAAATATAAAAGCAATCGTCGAATTCGGCTTGCGGTGTAGCGGCGTCCAATTAAAGTTTTTATCAGCTCTGAAAAATTTTTAGCCGTCGTCGCGTTGAGTAATCTGAATTCTAAACCTTCCGTCATGCTGTAAATTTTTTTTAACTCGTCGACGCGGGAAGTTAAAAGTTTCGTCATGAGCGGGCGGAATAAAAAATTTTCGTCGATTAGTTTTTCTGCGCGGAGGGCTTTTAAAGTTTCGGCTGAAACCTGCGCGGCGATTTTTTCCCACGACGGAGGATTTTCGTAAAGAGCCGCCCGAATTGCCGACGCGCTCGAAAATTTTTCCTGCAAAGTTAAATCGTCGTAAGCCGCGCCGACCCGTTCAATTAAAAGCGGCGAAAATTTTTCGGGCAGTGCACGTAGATATTCAATCGCGAGTATTGTATTTGGTTGCCGCAAAATTTTTTCGTCAAGGCTTGTGACTTTGGATAAAATTTTCGTGACTGCCGCCGCGTAGGAAATTCCTTGCGACATGAGCCGCCGCAACTCTGTAGCGAAAAATTTTTCCTCGAACGTTGACGCCGCCAATTTTAATTTTTCTAAGTCAGTAACCTCCGCGCCGAATGCCAACTTATCGACGACGCCTAAATTTTTTAGCAAGTTGATTCCGCCGCGTGCAAAATCCTGCGCACTTCTTACGGCTTTAACGAACGGCAATTCCAAAACCAAATCCACGCCGCCCAAAACGGCAAGCCGCGCCCGCGTCCATTTGTCTAAAATTGCAGGCGAGCCGCGTTGCGTGAAACTTCCGCTCATTACCGCGACGATTTCCCCGCCGTAAACTTTTTTTATTTCGGAAATTTGATATGCGTGCCCCGCATGAAACGGATTGTACTCCGCAATTATACCGATTGCCAATTTTCCTACCTCCAATTTCAGCTGATTTTCTTGCAATAAATTTTCAAATGGTGTATACTTCGCGGCAGTTAAGAATTAATGAAAAAAATCTGTACGAGGTGAATGATTTGAAAGTTTCTCAAGCAAAAAAATTAATCGCGGCGGCGTTGCTCGGCGCATTTGCAATTTCATATCCCGTAACAGTTGACGCAAGAGTTCATGACCCAAAAGTTGAAACTAAATCTGTCGAACGGAAATTGCCGACTTTGCGCGAACGCGTCGCCGAAACAATGAGCAAATTTAAACCTGCAGAGGACGAGGAAATTTTTGACGCATTCGAGACACAGCGAAATTTTTCAGTGCCTACGACAGTTTCAACCTCCGACACGTCGATAATCGGAACGCCTATCGCCACTCAACAACAATGCGTTAAATATCTCCTGCGCAATAATCCTAATCCGAACTTGAAAGTTTCAGCGGAAGAAATTGTTGCCTATTATTACGAGGAGGGCGCACGCGAGGGAATTCGTCCTGACGTGGCATTTGCGCAAGCTCTTAAAGAAACAGGATTTTTCCGCTACGGCGGCGATGTTATTCCCGAACAAAATAATTATTGCGGACTCGGTACGACAGGCGGCGGCGTTAAGGGCGAATTTTTTGCTACGCCGCAACTCGGAGTTCGCGCCCATATTCAGCACTTATTAGCTTATTCTTCTACGCGACGCCCCTCAATGCCTGTCGTTGACCCGCGCTACGGTTTAGTCCGTCAAGCTTATGGTTCGAGGACTTTAGGTAAATGGCAAGATTTAAATGGTCGCTGGGCTGTTCCCGGCAGATATTACGGGCAAGAAATTTTGTCCATGTTCCGCGATATTTTGATTCAATAAAATAATTCTTTAAAAGGCTCTGATTCCCTATGTCTGAAAATAAAATGCAACGCGGTTTAAAGAATCGCCATTTGCAGATGATTGCGTTGGGTACGGCTGTTGGCACGGGCTTATTTTACGGCTCGACAGCAACAATCGCCCTTGCAGGTCCCGCCGTCTCGTTGAGCTATTTAATCGGCGGGATAGTTATTTTTTTTATCGTGCGCATGTTGGGCGAAATGTCCGTTGAAGAGCCGGTTAGCGGTTCATTCAGCTACTACGCCTCGAAATATTGGGGCGAATTTCCCGGCTTTTTGGCAGGCTGGAATTATTGGTTCCTGTATATTCTCGTCAGCATGGCGGAACTTTCTGCCGTCTCGATTTATCTGGGCTATTGGTTCCCCGACTTGCCCAAATGGGTTGGCGTGCTTGCTTGCTTGATAATTATTACGGTGATTAATCTCGTTACAGTTAGCGCATATGGCGAAATTGAATTTTGGATGGCGTTTATAAAAATTGCCGCGATTATCGGAATGATTCTGCTCGGCTCGTATTCCATTGCCGTAGACCCGAATCCTTTCCCGATGAATTTTCATCATCTGTGGAGTCACGGCGGATTTTTCCCGAACGGTATCGAAGGTATGCTGATGTCATTGGCTCCGGTGCTGTTCAGTTTTGGCGGCATTGAGTTAATCGGAATTACGGCGGGCGAGGCTGAAAATCCCGATAAAACAATTCCTCGCGCCATTAATCAAGTTATTTACCGCATTTTGATTTTTTACGTCGGCACGATGATTGTACTTATGACGTTGTGGCCGTGGAATGAAGTTGGCAAAGAGGCAAGTCCTTTCGTACAGATTTTCAGCAACGCTGGCTTTGCCGCCGCCGCGAATATCTTAAATTTTGTAGTGTTAACTGCGGCCGTCAGCGTTTACAATTCGGCGATTTACTCGAATTCACGAATGCTTTACGGCTTAGCCAATAGTGGCAACGCTCCGAAATTTTTTGAAAGCCTTTCAAGGCGCGGCGTTCCCGTCAATGGCATTTTAGTTTCGTCAGGGATAACGCTTTTGGCGGCGGTGCTGAATTATATTTTGCCCGATGAAGTTTTCATGTACATGATGTCAATCTTGACGGGCGCGGTCGTTATCAGCTGGGGCTTGATTGTCTTGACGCATTTGAAGTTCCGCAAA
>CAMJKR010000342.1 GCA_946406415.1 uncultured Selenomonadales bacterium
TGTGACCGAGAATCAACTGCTTGATTTTTAGTGGAACTTCTGCGTCGTTTATAAGCGTGGCGCATGTATGGCGTCCGTCGTGCGGAAGGTGATTCGCCAATAGCGGCGACTTATCCCAAATTTGCAAGCGAAGGTTCTGCACGTTTTTTAGCGGCGTTCCATTCAAATTTAACAGATACTCATTGGCGGGATTGTAAAAACTTTCAATTAGCAGAAAAATTTTTTCGGCTATTGGTACGAGGCGATTCTTTCCCGCCTTAGTCTTTATGCCGCCTGTGCCGACCTGCTAAATTAACGTCAGCGGTTTTAATCAATGCAAGCTCGGTAGGGCGAAATCCTGTGTAACACAAAATTAAGGCGACCTTCGCGCCTAAATCCTCTGTATGTTGCCACAAGTTGGCAAGCTCCTCACGAGTAAAAGGCTTGTGAATTTCGCTTTCTTCTTTCGCGGGAAGTTCAACCAACGTGGCGTAATTTGTCGTTACAATTTCTTGGTCAATAGCGTATTTGAACATCTGGGAGCAAACACTCTTCATATGATTCATTGCTGGTACACTCAAAGGACACGTGTCAATCACTGCTTGAATATGCCGCTTGCGAAGTCCGTAAAATGTCATGTCGTGCAAGGCGGCAAGATTCTTGTATGCGGCAACGTAAACAGGTTTGACGGGCTTGCCTTTGAACTTGTAACGACAATTTTAGTATTTAGTGGTTAGCAATTAGTGATTAGGCTTTTTTCTAATCGCTAATCACTAACAGCTAACTATTAAAATTGCCGTCATCAGTCCATCCGACTGTCACTCTTGCGGCATAGGGCTTACGACGATTACGGGACAACCTTATAACGGAACCATAACCATTTGGCAACTTCATTATATCACTACCTTGAAAAAACAACTCTGCACTGGGGGATTTTATTTTATTTTGTTACTTCTTTCAAGGAATTTTTTTGCGTTTGCCACGCCGCCTCTATTTCGGTTTCAATTATGGCGGTCACTTCTTATTTAGTTAATTCTGGTTCTTTAGCGGCTCTTTCGTTTTCCGCAAACATCACCGCCAACCTTTTAACATATTTTACGACACCAGCACGATAGTCCTTCGGCAATTCAAGTAACGCCCCGATAAGTGCCGCTTCGTCGGGTTCCAAGTCAAATTCTTCTACTATATTCTTTAAAGCCGATTCTTTGTTTTCAATAAAAACTTCACCGACACCATTGCGTAACCAGTTTGGATTTACATTGAAGGTACGACATATTGCCTCAAAGTTGCGCTCTGTCAATTCATTGCGCCCCTTTTCAATTTCAGCGATTGCTTGTGCTCCTATCCCAATTTTTTTCCCGAATTCCGTTTGATTCATTTTTAAAATATTTTTCCTAAGACGCTTCAACCTATCTTTCATGGCTAACACTCCCTTCGATAATATTGTACACATTTAACACTATTTTTCCAAGCATATTTTTACATTTAGCTAAATTTTTCTATTAACAAATCCAATTAAATAGATTAATATAGCAAAAAAATTACATTGAACTATTTGAAGGTGATAAATTGACCGAGCAAGATAAAAAGACGAATGAACGCGAGGTCACAGCAGAACGTGAACTTGCGGCGTTTATAAAAGAAAATAGCCACAAAGCGGCATTTCACGATTATCTGAACATTGCGGCGAGGTCATATATCGACAGAATACGCGCCGCTCTTCGTTGCCAACAAGCGGTGGCACTGTGAGGTGTGAAGATGAGCGAGAAAACTAATTTTTGGGAAAGTGGCAATATCAAAAAGATTGTCAATAACATTTTGGGTATTCTTGACGGTCTCCCGATTAATTTTGCTAAACATGTTTTGGACGAGGTAGAAAAAGAAATGTTTTCCCGCGCAATTATTCAGAGCGAGGCAAAAAAATGAAAAGACTTAACAAGTGGCTTGACGACGTGAATTGGGAAATAGCAATGTTTCTCAAACACGGTGCTCAAAAGGACGGTATATTCGCCAACTTGATTGTCCCTGCTTGCATTTGTCACGGCGATATTAACAGTCGCATGGTGTCATTCAATGCGGTAGTGAACCAATGCCAAGCTCTGTCAGCGTTTAACGCAGTTATGAAGGAAACGATAATTGGACAGACTATTAAACGAATGTAAAAGCGGCACCACCATTTCTTATGAAGTTCAATATAATCCCTACCTTCAACGGTAATGCGGAATTGGTCACCTATATCAATGTTGTTAGCTGATTCGTAAGATTTTCGCTTAACATTTTTTATATACCCGCGATTGTAGAGTGCCAAGAAAGTTTCTAGCGCAACTTCGTAATCTGTACCATAAGTATTTATTAGAAATGCGCTTGCAAGTTCCTTATTCGGGAATTTACGCAAAGTGGAATCAAGGGTATTACCGAGTTCAAACTGAAAATCCATAAGTATCGCTCCTTTCGGAGAAAATTATACCGCGCATTGAGGATTAACGCATGGAAATAAAAAACGTGTCCGTTGCAAAAGCGGCAGCAATAATGGGTAAATCAGAGCAATTCGTGCGGCGTGGGCTTATAGCTGGCATTTTACCTTTCGGAACCGCAGTCAAAGGTAAGAGCAAATACAGCTACCACATAAGCCCGAAACTTTTCATGGACTACACGGGTTGCACAGTAGAAAAATTAAGGAGTGATTGAAATGAAATTTATCATTGAAGGTACGCCCGAAGAATTGAAAGAACTTTTCGGCGAAGGAGCAGTACGCCGATTCATCGACAGAGACGAAGACGATGAAGACAAGGTAATTCCACCCGACGAATACGCCAAAATAAACTTTATCAATGTTGTTGCCGACGTCGCTAAAAATTATCTCGATGAAACCAAATAAGTCTTAATCAAGAATTAATACTTGCCGCCAAAAGGCGGCTCAATATGCGGGTGCAGGTATCGCACAATTTTTCCCGTTCGATTCGGGAAGCCCGCCCAACTTCATTCTCCTTTCCATATATTCATAGATTAGTGGGTAGCCTCTTGATTTAGCCGGAGATAAGTTAAGTGGTTATCCAAATCACGGCAGGAACCTCCTACTTGTCAATCAT
>CAMJKR010000343.1 GCA_946406415.1 uncultured Selenomonadales bacterium
CTTTTTCATTTGCGGCTGAATGCGTTGCATTGCCTTCATTGATTGGAGTTGTTTTTTCGTCAGCGGGTAGACCAAAATTTTTATAAGTATTGTTAACAAAATTATTGCTAAGCCGTAGCTAGGCACGCCGAGCATTTCCGTCAGCGAATAAAGCGCAGTTAAAACGGCGTTCATGAGTTTTTCTATTGGCTCGAATACGCCACCAAAAAGTCCAGGTTCTTCCAAAAAATCACTTCCTTTAGGAATTAAGGTACAGGATCATAGCCGCCCTTGCTGAAGGGATTGCAACGCAGAATTCTCTTAAGCGTCAAGAATCCTCCGCGAATCCAGCCGTATTTTTTCAGTGCGTCGACGGCATAATTTGAGCACGTCGGCACAAAACGGCAACACGGAGCTTTGAGCGGCGACAGCCATTTTTGGTAAAATTTTATCCCTGCTATTAAAAGTTTCGTCATGATTTAATATTTTTTGCTTGTCGTGAAAAAAAAGCCGCCTCGATTGGAGAGGTTCACGCTGTTAAAAATATATTTTTTCAATTAGAAGTCTAAAAGTTAACGTTAGTTTAAGTGATTAGGCGAGCAAAGTCAAGGCAATTTTAAATCCCCCGCATATTTGCAGGGGATTTTCGATAAGATATATGATATTACGTTCTTAAGTGTCGCTTCTATGCGGGAGCCACTCAACTTCTACAATTATTTCATCGCCAGCTTTTACGTCCATGTTATAAGGATAATATCTGTTATGCCAAGCGGGTGTAAGTTTGTTGAATATCGGTTTGCCGTTTACTGTCAGCTTTGTATAGTCTATCCAGTAGGGAACGAATTCAGAATCCTTGCGAGTATAATCCTTTCGGGCATATATCCCTCTAAGTACCAAGACAATTTGCCCTTTTACTGTGGCTTTGACGATAATTTTTATTTTGCCGGAATAAGATTGAATCACATAACCAATGCCGTCTTTTTGAAACCAATCCGGTTTCACTATACTGGCTCTATCATCGGATACGTAAAGAATTTGAAAATCGCCATTTGTTGTTTTGGGTACTAATTGAATATCTATTCGCGCAGTAAAGTAGGCTTTGAATTTGCTAATTACCTGCGCGTCGTCATTACTTACGTCATGGAATTTGGCAACGGGGTACCGCTCCAGTGAATTTTTCGGCGCGATATAACAGGCATTCTGGACATAAATGAAATACTTGGATTTTAAAAAGCATTCTAACTGGAAGAAAAGCTCAGCCTCTTCATCGGCAAGACTTTCATTAAACTTTATGCCATTATCCGAAAGAAAAGCACGATTATAAAGCTTTGTTCCCAAAAATCTGTTAATTTGTTGATTGAGCAGAAAATTTCCAGCTTCTTGACTATTATTGCTTACTACTACATTCCTATTTTCATTTTGAAATCGAGCATCAGCCTGGCGGAAATATTTTGCTACGCCACTCTCATTTTCAGCGAGCCAAACAAAATTGTGAATAAAATCAGGCTGATACATTTCGCTTGGGGCATATAGCGTTGTGAGGGCACTGGTGAGAAAACGGTCATTGCCTTTAAGGAAGAAGATATAATATCCCCCCCCCGCGTCATGTTGAACGCCATATTCCACGCTTCAGCATTTTTGACCTTAGTGCATAACTTTTTAAACGTAACGTTTTCTCTGCCCGCAATAGCTTGTTGGCAAATTTTACCGCTACCGTCAGTGGAGGCATTGTCGATAATGATAACTTCGTAATATTCGTAGTCTTGATTAAGAACACTATCTAGCGTTTTGGTAATTATTTCGGCGTCATTATTCACGACAAGTAAAAGTGAAAAAATTGGACGTAATTGGATATAAGGTTGATTATTTAGGTCAAACGGAACCATAATCCATGTACCAGGGTAATTGTTAGGTATAAACCATTCACCGGAATTAAGAAGAGAAATCTTTTTTTCAGGTGTTAACGAACTACGCCATTTTTGAACTTGTTCATTATTTGATGCTCTGCAATAAAAAACTTTTTTGTCTGGATTGGAATTAACATAAGCCGAACATTTGCTAAAAGTACTTTTTCCGCATATATTATGCTTGCATAGGGTCATCAGGCTAAATTCTTCATTATCCGTTTCACAATCATCAACAAATTCAGTTGGCACATCTAACCGAACATTTTCCTTGCACCACTGAATATTACTGGAAAACACAAATACTGTCAAATTATTGTACTTTTGTTTTAAAATATCTAAGCAGGTGTAATAATAATCAAGTGGCAATATTGATGCCCATGTCTTTGACTCTAATCTCCACCTTGGGTGGTAAAGATAATCACCTAAGCGAAATTGCATTGATACTGAACATTCAGCAGAAAGGATTTTATCTCTCCACATTGCCGAATTTTTATTCCACGGGGTTTTCCGCGTAAATTCTTTCTGCACAATATCAGCGATGTCATTATAAAGCATGGGCTCATAATGCATCCAATGGGTAGCACCTTCTACAAAAACATCACTTTTAACATCTTTAAGATTAGAGATTAATTTATGAAAATCCTCTCGTGAATTTAAAATTATTCCCTTTGCCTTAACTTGTTTAACTTCTTCAAGAGTAGCGAAATTTTCCTGAATATTAAAATCGCCCAATCTATACCCGACAATAAATTTACCGTACTTTGTATCAGGCATCTTATCATATATGAGTTTAAATTCTGTATTCAATTTATGCGCAATAAGCCTACCAACACCATATTGATCTATCTGATTGCCAAGACCGGCATGTAAATGAACAATTACCATTAAACATCATTTCCTTTCACTTTGAAAAAATTTTTAATTATTTTAAGTGATTAGGCGAGCAAAGTCAAGGCAATTTTAAATCCCCCGCATATTCACGGGGGATTTTCGATAAATCAATATGATATTACGTTCTTAAGTGTCGCTTCTATGCGGGAGCCACTCAACTTCTACAATTATTTCATCGCCAGCTTTTAAGTCCATTTTATGAATATAAGGTTTACGGTGCCACGTGGGTGTCAGTTTATCAAATATAACTTTTCCATTTACTGTAAGCTTGGTATAGTCTACCCAAT
>CAMJKR010000344.1 GCA_946406415.1 uncultured Selenomonadales bacterium
TGCCGCCCGCTTTGCCGTTTGATTTTAGAATTTTCAACATGTCGCCGCTTTGATAATCAAAAATAGTATCCGTGCCCTCACCTGGCTTGTAAATAAAAACATCTTTGCCGGAGCCGCCGTAAAGTAAATCGTTGCCTGCACCGCCCCAGAGCGAGTTTTTATTGCCGCCGCCGTAAAGTTTATCGTTGCCCGCGCCGCCGTTTATTGAAACGTTGGAGCCTTCGTTGAGGATTGTGTCATCGCCTGCGCCCGCGTCGATTGTAACTTGAGCGTTGTCGGTGTTGTGAATAAAATCATTGCCCGCGCCCGAAGATAACGAAACTTTTGCGGCGAGATTACCGATAAAATCATCGCTTGCGCCTGTCTGAACTGTGACTTTTTCGCCGAAATTTTCAATATCAAATCTGCCCTTGCCGCCGCTTATCGTGACGTTAGAGCCATAATTATCAACTTCATCATTGCCCGCGCCGACATTTATCGAAACGTTGGAGCCTTCGTTGAAGATAAAATCATCACCGTTGCCACCGAGTAAAGTTGAGTTTTTGCCAGTATTTTTAATGTTATCGTTACCTGCGCCGCCGCTGATTGAAACCTGCGAGCCGCCGTTGTCGATAAAATCATTACCCGCGCCAGCCTCGATTGTAACTTGCGAACCGCTGTTAGTGATGTTATCGGCTTTGGAAGTACCTTTGACGAGTGCGCTGTTATCTTGGTTTTCTTTAATCGCCATATCAATCACTTCCTATTTGGTGAGCTTACTACCGCTGATTTTATAGTTAGTGCCGTTGATGTTGAAAGTATTGCTTGCGCTAACATTATCGAAAATAACCGTGCCGACGCCTGAAATCGCAAGTGTCAACGTGCCGTCGCTGTATTCTGAACTGGAAAACGTGCCGCCCGCTTTGCCGTTTGATTTTAGAATTTTCAACATGTCGCCGCTTTGATAGTCAAAAATTGTGTCCGTGCCTTCGCCTGGCTTGTAAATGAACGTGTCTTTACCGTCGCCGCCATAAAGTGAATCATTGCCCGCGCCGCCCCAGAGGCTGTCATTTCCTTTGCCGCCTACGAGCGTATCTTTACCCGCGCCGCCGAAGAGATAATCATTACTCTTGCCGCCGTTGAGTGAATCGTTTTTGCTTCCGCCAATTATCGTGTTAGCAGAGGAATTGCCCATAATTTTAATGTCTTTGGTGCGCAACAAGGCGTCGATTGTTTTAATCGCCGAACCTGCTTTCACAGTCGATTTGCTATTGTCAGTTAAAATCATTTCGTCGTTAATGTGAATGGCAGATTGATTAGCCGCGTAGTCCAGAGTTATCTTGCCTTTGCTGACAGTAACGACAATATCTGAGCCGCTTTTTGCCGTCGAGTAGAAGCCGCTAATTTGGAGTGCGTTATCTTCATTAAAACCGTAAATGGTATCGTTGCCGTCGCCGTTGGCATATTTAATTGTATCATTGCCGCTGTACATGGAAATGATGTCATTGCCCTTGCCGCCGCTGATTGTTGAATTTGAATCGTAACTACGATCATCAATAGTATCATTACCAGCCCCGCCGGCGATTGAAAGATTGTCACCTATCCAAATGTAAATATGATCGTTACCTGCACCGCCGTCGATTGTGTTTTTGCCATTACCGCCTGCGTTTGCAAGGTAATCGTTGCCCGTGCCGCCAATCATATTGACATTAGAGCCGTAATTAACAACGTGGTCTTTTCCGCCGAGCGCGTCTAGTGTAACGTTGTCCAAGTAATTTGTTACAGAATCATTACCCGCCGTGAATTTGAAATCCGGTTTAACCGTGTACTTTACGGCTTTATTTTTAGCGTTAACGATATTAATTTTGTTGACAGCCGCCGCGCCCTCCAACGTGACTATACTCTTGCCAATCGTGAGAAAATAATCGCTACCATCGGTAGTAATAACGCTATTCATTGTGCCCGACGCGATTTTAAGCGTGCTAGTCTCGTTAAGCCCGCTGATAAAATCATTGCCGCCGCCATACTGGAATAAAACATTGTCGCCGGCGTTTTCGATTGTATCGTTGCCCTTGCCGCCGACGATTGAAACTTTGTCGCCTTCGTTGTAAATGTAATCATTACCTTTGCCCGCGTCGATTGAAACCTTGCTGCGATAATTTGAAATGGAATCGTCGCCGCTCGTGGTGTTGAGTTTATACTTAACTTTGAATTTAACAGCCTTGCCTTTGGAGTCGACGATATTAATCTTGTCGATATTAATCGCGTCTTCCAAAGTTATTGTATTGTTTCCGACGGTCAAGAAATAATCTTTGCCGTTACTGGTAACGAGTGAATTCATTGTACCCGACGCGATTTGAAGTGTGCTTGTCGAGTCTAAGCCGCGTATAGAATCGTTGCCGCCGCTGTATTTAATCAGAACTTCCGAGGCGTCGTTGAGAATATAATCGTTGCCCGTGCCGCCGTCGATTGTCCCATTGTCGCCGCCGTAATTGTCGATTGAATCATTACCCACGCCGCTATTGATTGAAATGTCGTAGCCGGAGTTGTAAATATAATCGTTGCCTTTACCGCCGTCGATTGTGACGTCATCGCCCCCATTGAAAATGGTATCCTTGCCACCGAGCGCGTTGAAAGTTACTTTACTTGCTTCGACATTTTCAAAATAATCGTTGCCGTCCGTGAAGGTAAAATTATTTTTAACCGTGTACTTTACAGTTTTGCCGTTAGAGTCGACGATATTAATTTTATCGAGAGCGGGTGCGCCGTTCAGCTTGATAATATTTTTACCGACCGTCAAAAAATGATTGGAATAGTCCGAGCTGATGACAGAATTCATTGTACCCGACGCGATTTGAAGCGTACTCGTCTCATTGAAGCCGTATATATAATCATTTCCGCCGTTGTAAACGAACAAAACATTGTCGCCGTAGTTGTCGATTGAATCATTGCCCGTGCCGCCGTTGATCGTGACGTTGGAACTCATATTAGGGGCTGTTGGTAAACTCAGGTAAAAGAAAGACACAAGCAATTCTCTGATA
>CAMJKR010000345.1 GCA_946406415.1 uncultured Selenomonadales bacterium
GACAAATTCAATGTCCTCTTTGGTCGGGTTAGTGTCGTCGAAGCGCAAGTTGCACAAGCCGCCGTTATGAAGCGCAAGCCCAAAATTTAAGCAAACGGATTTCGCGTGCCCAATGTGCAAGTAGCCGTTCGGTTCGGGCGGAAAGCGCGTGTGAATTCCGTCGGTGTATTTGCCCGCCTTTAAATCGTTTTCAATTTCCTGCTGTATAAAGTTTACCATATCAAGACTCCTTTAATTTGTTTTCGACGTGATTTCTAAGGCGGCGGACGCCTTCGGCAACTTTTTCGTCCATAGGCAAGTTGTTGACGATTTTTTCAATGTAGCCGCGCTCAACAATTTTTTGCATAGTCCACGAAAAATTTATGTCGTAAATCCACATGAGCCGAACAATTTTGCGGTCGCCATTGGTACGAATTTCTCTATAGTCAGTTTGAATGCCCATCATGAAATTTTCTACAAAGTCGGGGCTGATATCAGGAATTAATCTGCTCGTTGACTTAATAAAATTGGGCATTTTGTCGGCGTTTTCTTGAGCAAGGAACGGTTCAAGCACGCGATAAATATCAAGCTTATCGGCATCGCGAATTATTTTGGCGAATAAAATCTTCCGTTCGTCGTCAGTCGGCGCGACGGTTTTTTTGTTGTGATTCTGAATTGCAAACTTCACAATCTCATAATCCTGCGCGGCAAGCTCTTTAAAAAATTCCAACTCGTCAATGACTTTAAGCGCAAGGTCGGCGTGGTCTTCTGAATCAGCGTCATTAAACGTCTTGTAAATGCTGTACTGCCGGAAGCGTCCCACGTCGTGAAACAAGCCAATAATTTCTGCAAGTTCCGCGTCATGCGTCGGCAACTTTAAAAACTTGGCAAGCTCCACGCAATTTGCCGTAACGTAGCCGGTATGTTTTTCTTTAATTAAAATTCCCTGCTGAACTTCCGCGTCGTCCGAATAAAAACTTTTCATATAAGCCGCCATCCACTCGTGCATTCGGCTTAACAATTCCCGCATTCAATCCCCCTCCAAAAATTAAAATTACATTAGAGCGAATTATACAACCCTTTAACGCTTTACGCAATTTATATTAGTAAATTTATTGACGGCAAAAAATCCCTGTGTTAATATGTGCACTGCTTAGAGTAAAATTTTTTGGAGGCGATTCTTGATGAGTAAAATCGCGGTCGTGTTTTGGAGCGGCACCGGCAATACCGAAGAAATGGCGAACGCTGTAGCTGAGGGCGCAAAAGAAGCGGGCGCAGATGTCGAGATTTTCCAGGTTGACGAATTCAACGCAACTGACATGGCGGATTATAACGGTTTCCTGTTCGGTTGCCCGGCTATGGGCGACGAGGTTTTGGAGGAAGATTCCTTCGAGCCGTTCTTCGCCGAAGCTGAAAGCAAACTCAACGGCGTGCCGGTCGGTTTGTTCGGTAGCTACGGCTGGGGCGGCGGCATTTGGATGGAAAATTGGAGTGAACGCACCAAAGAAGCCGGCGCAAAATTCGTTGGCTCCGTGATTGCGGAAAATGCTCCCGATGATACCGCCCTTGAAGATTGCCGCAAACTCGGCGAGGATTTGGCTAAGGCTGTGTAAATATTTTTAGACGAGATAAAAAAGTCCCTCGCAACTTGCGGGGGATAATTTTTTGCAACATGACGTTGAATCAGCGGGCAAAGTATTCGCGGTCAAGCATTCCTAAGACGATTAAATTTTCGTAGACGCCGTTGGTTAAAAGATACTCGCGCAGGACGCCCTCGCGAATAAAGCCTAAAACTTCATAAAGGTGGAGCGCGATTGAATTGTATTCTTTGCAGTCAATCCACACGCGATGATATTTTTTCATCTCAAACGTCCACTTAAGTAGAAGTTTCAAAGCCTCTCTTCCATAGCCCAAACCTTTGCGCCCGATTATCACATGCGTAAATTCTGCACACGGCGAATCCAATTCACGCAACATAAAATATCCGGCGGCAATTCCCGTGTCAATCTCTTCTACAATTACGTCCAATTTTTCCGAGCCGTCCGAATCCATAATTGCGCGGTGATAATCCTCGTCGAACGGCACTATAAATTTCAAATTCTCCGGCGCAAATTGCAACGCCATTATGTAACCTAAATCCGTTATGTTCGCCCGCCGCAAGCGTAATCTTTTGCCTTCGATTAAAACTTCATTCATTGCTATCAGCTCCTTAGCAATTAATATATCAGCAAAAAAATTTTTTTCAAGTAAGAGGTGTTTTGTTTGGAATATTTTAAACATATTGACTGGTGGGCTTGGGGAGAAAAATTAATCGTTCCCGCGTGTATCTTAGCATTTTCATTTTTCGTCGGCGTCATGCTCAATCGAATGCTGACGCAAAAACTTGCGAGACACGTCAAGGCGAGCGAGTCGGAACTTATGGAAATTTTCTTCCGCGCAATGAAGGGCGTACCAATATCGCTGTGCATGGTAATTGGCCTTTATTGGAGCGTCACAACTTCAGATATGCCCGCAGGTTTGGAACGGCTTTTTTCCTACGTTCTGTTCACGATGATTATTTTTTCGTTGACGCGAGTTTGTGAGCGAACGTTGTCGGGCTTTATCCGGTTGAAATTTTCCAGCTCTAGCGACATGACGCAATCGACGCTACTTGATACGATTTTCCGCGTGGCGATTTACGCTTCGGGCGTGCTCATCATTCTTGACTACTTTGAAATTTCAATCGCGCCGATTATTGCGGCTATGGGTGTCGGCAGTATGGCGATTGGTCTCGGCTTGAAAGAGACTTTAGAAAATGTT
Organism: uncultured Selenomonadales bacterium; assembly: GCA_946406415.1. Classification (GTDB taxonomy): domain Bacteria; phylum Bacillota; class Negativicutes; order Selenomonadales; family Selenomonadaceae; genus Quinella. The sequence goes on from CAMJKR010000345.1 coordinate 2,779, forward strand.
TTTTCGGGACTGCAAATTATTATCTCGAAACAAATTCGCGTTAACGATTACATAAGACTTTCGTCGGGCGACGAGGGACGAGTCACCGATATTAACTGGCGATATATTACAGTTATGCCGGCGTCAAAAAGTAGCGTCGTCGTCATTCCGAATAAAATGATTGCCAGTTCTGTCACGACAAATTTTTCTCAGCCGCACGATGATATTGTTCTTGTCGTACCAATCGGCGTCGGTTAT
>CAMJKR010000346.1 GCA_946406415.1 uncultured Selenomonadales bacterium
TCATTAGAAGCATCGGTTGAGGATAGCACAATCCCTCATGTGGGGAGTTTGTCAATTTTTAGAGGGAGTATCGTGTAATGGTTATATTAATGCTTGGATATTCCGTAATGGGACTGATATTCCTCATTTTGCGTTTCTTTTATCATATTTTGCCTAAAAAAAGTTCGCAAAACAATCTCGTTAATGCCGTTAAAGACGATTTTGTAATTCTTTATGCCTACGCCAAGCAAATAGTGGTGTCGAACAAAAAAAATTTAAATTTATCGTCGCGATTATGGTTTGTCTTATAATTTTGCCGCTGACACCGCTTCAGCTGGAAATTGAGTTTGTAGTTGAAGATTTTTTGTCTACGATAATGTTTTTTGTGTTGGTAATAATATTTGCGCCGCAAGAAAATCCGTCGGACAAGGGATTTCCCGTTGAAATATTCGGATTTATATATTCGATTATTTTTATGTATTACAGCGCGGGATTATTGGTCTTCGACGTGTTTTACGCGATAGATTCACTAAAGGACGACATGTGGATATACGGATACATCGTTACGTTGATTTCTTATGGCATATGCATAGCGACTTTAAGCCGATTTATGGAACGGGAATTATCCAAGCAAGAAATAATTTTATTGGGAATGATAATGCTGACGACGCTGGAATTTATAACGTATTACGGGATAGGATTTTTTGGCGGAATAAAATGGTACAATTATGATCCGCTGACATATGAATTTAATATCTTGGATATTTTTGGCGACATCACGACTATCATAAATCAAGGAATATTTATAGCCTCGCAAAGTCAAATATTTGAAAGATCCGCCGGCGAAATATGGGGATATGTCATCTTAAATGGAACGGACGTGCTGACGGTTACAGTGGTTTTGGGATATTTAGTACAAAAATTTATGGAAATGTGAACTTGCGACGTATATCGACGACCACAGTAAATTTTCTTAATGTTCAAGTTCGATACGCCCCATTTCCGAAAAATAATTTGAATCGTGCGTGATGATTATCAACGTGCGATTTTTTGTTGCCTCAATCAAGTTTGTAATTAATTTATCGGCAAGATTTTTATCAAGCCCCGCTGTCGGCTCGTCGAGGATTAAAATTTCTGCGTTTTTAGCCACTGCCAACGCGACTTGCAAACGATTTCTTTCACCGCCGGATAAATTTTCGCCGTCCTCGCCAATCGGAGAATCAATATCAAAATTTTCAAGCCCGCAAAGTTTCAACGTCGATAAAATTTCTTCCTCTGAAATATTTCCATGCAACATTTTAAAATTCTCGCGAATCGACGCGGAAAAAATGTAATTCGTGAACGTCGCCGCCGCAATATTTCCGCCAAACGCGATTGTTCCGTTGTCAGGCGAAAAAAGTTTCATAAGCAAGTAAAGCAAAGTCGTTTTGCCCGCGCCGCTTTCCCCGACGAGGGCAATTTTTTCGCCGCTTTCAATCGTCAAGCTAAAATTTTCAAAGATAGGCTTATCGTAGCCGAAGCTCAAATTTTTAATCTCAACGGCTTTATCAGTAGTGAAAATCTGCGCGGCTTGAATTTTTTTATCGTCGATAATTTTAGCGGTGCGAATTTTTTTCCAAGTTCGGAGCGCGGGTTGTATTTGAGCAAAAATTTCCAGTATCGCCAAAAAAATCAGAGTCCAAACTGTCAAGCTAATTGTATCGACAACGACCGCAATTTTTAATAGTATAAAAAAAAATCCCGCCGCGTTAAAAACTTTAAATGCCGTGTCGAAGTGAATTTGCCGCGCAGTCAGCTTAAAATTTTCCTCGCCAAAATCTTTTGCGGATTGATTGAGGATTTTTATCGCGGGCGTCGTGTCGAAAATTTTTAACTCGTCGCGCCCGTCGCTGAAGTCTAAAATTTTTCCCCGATAATCCGAGTCATCAGCTTGCTTGAACTTAATCGGAAGCAAATTTATAAAAAAAATTGCGGGAAATATCAATGCGAACCATTTCAGCGGCTCAAATAAAAAATACGTAAGCAAAATCGTTACGAGCACGGCGGTTGAAATCGGCAAAACTACTCGCGGCAAAAAATCTTTCAATAAATCGGCGGAAACTGTCAGCGTATGTAAAAGTTCGCCTTCGTGCGAGCGTCCGGATTTAAGCGGAAAAATTCTTGCGGCGCGTAAAAAAAGTTCTTCACGCAGGTCGTCGAGGAGTTTAAAAATTATCTTGTGCGAAATGAATCTGTCTGCATAGCGGAGCGCGGCGCGTGAAATTCCTGCCGTTCGCACGAGTGTTATCCCGACGGACAGCGAACTTAGCGGCGGGTGTAATGCGGCGGAGGCGATTAACCACGCGGCGGACGCCATTAACAAAATTTCACTCAACGCGGCAGATAAATTCGCGACAATCGCCGGTAAAAAATTTTTAAAGCGTGTCATCGAGAATTACCTTTCCGAGTTTGCCTGCGCGGAATTCACTTAAAACCAAACGCAAAACTTTTTCCGTATCAACGACGCCGCCCTTGCGAATACAGCCGCGCTTTAATCCAATTTGATTTAAAAGTTCGTGTCCGTCAGTAGAAATTTCAATTTTATAGCGTTCTATCAAACCGTTGGGGAATTTTTCGGCTAAAGTCTCCAAAAGTTTGCAAACAGTCGGTTCGAGGTCGTGAATTTCGTCGCTTATGGCATAAGTCCACGATAATTTTAGTGCAACGTCGGGATTATCGAACTTCGGATATAAAATTCCGGGCGTGTCGAGTAAATCAAGCCCGTCAGCAATTTTAATCCACTGTTTAGCGCGAGTGACACCGGGACGATTTTCAATTTTAACGTGATTCATGCCGGCAAGCCGATTTATCAGCGAAGAGTTTCCGACGTTGGGAATGCCGACAATCATTAAGCGAGCGGCGCGAGGTTTTGCTCCGTATTTGGCAAATTTATTAGTTTTTGATTCGGCAAGCGACTTTGCAAGCGAAATTAACTGTTTAATGCCGGTGCCTTTTACAGCGTCAACGGCAACGGCGGGAG
>CAMJKR010000347.1 GCA_946406415.1 uncultured Selenomonadales bacterium
CCAACTTAAAATGTTGGTGAACCATACCGATTTTGTATTTGAATGCGTCAATCGTCTGCTCGATAAAGGCTACAAGCCCGAAGATATTTGGCTTGAAAAAAATTGGCAACTCGGTCATACACAAAAGAGCGGACGCGCTGATATTTGCGTTTCGTTGAATGGAGAGACCATTTTTATTATTGAGTGCAAAACTGCCGGATCGGAATTTAATCGCGAACTTGCCAATATGCGCCACGACGGCGGGCAACTCTTTTCTTATTGGCAACAGGAAAAAAGTTGTCAATGGCTCATTCTTTACGCCTCCGATTTTGACGACGAATTAAAATTTTATGCGGCAAGCGTTTCTTGTAATAAAAATATTTACCGCGACGCCAACACCGTTGAAGAACTTTTTAAAATTTGGAGTGAACGCTACGATAAAAAAATTTTGGGCGACGTTCTCTTTCACGACGAGACCCGCGCTTATAAAATCGGCGTAAAACCTCTGCGCAAACGTGACTTAAAAAATTTTAGCGAAAATGAATCCGTCGTTAATAAGTTCGAGGAAATTCTCCGGCACAATAATGTTTCGGATAAGGAAAACGCCTTCAACCGATTAATCGCGCTGTTTATCGCTAAACTCGTCGACGAAAGCCGCACGCCCGACGCTGATGAAGTTTCTTTCCAATTCCGCGACGGCTCCGACACTTACGAAACTTTTCAAGACCGTTTGCAGAAGCTTTACGCCGACGGCATGAAAAAATTTATGGACGAGGATATTTTCTATCTGCCCGAAGATTATCCCGATAAAGTCTTTGAAAATTTTCGCGACGAGGAAAATCACGGCAATCAGATTAAAGATTTGCGCGAGAACTTCCGCAAGCTCAAATTTTACACGAACAACGCCTTTGCTTTCGTCGAGGTGCAAAACGATAAACTTTTCTATCTTAACGCTAAAATTCTTAAGGAAGTCGTTGACATTTTGCGCGACTATCGGATTATCGGTTCGGAAGATTTGCAGACGCTCGGCGACCTCTTTGAACAGCTCCTCGACAAGGGCTTTAAGCAAAACGAAGGGCAGTTTTTTACGCCAACGCCGATTGCGCAATTTATTTGGTACAGCTTGCCGCTCGAAAAAATTATTTCAGATGAGCCGCCAAAAATTATTGATTATGCTTGTGGCGCGGGGCATTTCTTGACGGAAGGTTTCAAAGCAGTCAACGATTGTTATGCACAAAAAAATTTGTCGCCGTCTGTCCTCTGGGAACGTGATAAACTTTTCGGCGTGGAAAAAGATTATCGGCTGGCTCGCGTCTCGAAAATTTCGCTGTTTATGCACGGTGCCAACGAGGGCAAAATTAAATTCGGCGACGGGCTGGAAAATTATCCCGACGAAAAAATTTCGCCCGCCACGTTCGACATTCTTGTTGCCAATCCGCCCTATTCAATCAAAGGCTTTAAACTGCACCTCAAGCTTGCCAACGAGCTAACAGTTTTCGATAAAATTTCCAAAGACGGCTCCGAAATTGAAACGCTTTTCGCTGAAAGAATTAGTCAGCTCGTCAAGCCAAAAGGTTTTGCCGCCGTGATTCTGCCCAGTTCCATTTTAAATAAGGACGGCAAAAGTTTTATAGCCGCCCGCGAATCACTGTTGAAAAGTTTTTATATCCGCGCAATCGTTCAGCTCGGCAGTAAAACTTTCGGCGCGACTGCTACCAATACCGTTATCCTCTTCCTTGAACGTTTCGACGAACCGCCGCGCTTTACCGCCGATTTTGAGGACGTTGCTGACAGCATTTTGAGCGGCAAAACTTTAGGGCGGCAATTCAGCCAAAACATTTTCGACGGCTACTTAAAAAAAATTAATAAACCTGCCGCCGCCTTGAACGAAAACGACCGCGAAAAAATTATTTACTACGGGCTAACTTATCGGCAACGCACGCTGATTATTTCCGCGCCCGCCGATAACAAGGAGCAAGAAAAATTTCTTGGCTACGGCTGGAGCAATGCAAAAGGGCGCGAGGGCATCGTTCACAAGAAACGCGGCGGATTTTTATTCGAGAACAATAACCGCGCCGCCCAAAATACTCTTGCCGCCGTAATTCGCGCCGCCTGCATTGGCAAGGAACTTCATATTCCCGCGCTCGAAAAATATTATCATTACTCGACACTTGCTGACTTGCTTGACTTAGACGCCGAAAATTTCACGAAGAAAATCACTCTCTCTGAACTGTCTACCGAAGAATTGACGACCGGAAGAAATTTCCCGACGATGAAACTTGGCAATGTTGTTAAAATTAATTCGGAGACTTTCGACCCGACGAAGACGCCCGAAAAAAATTTTCACTATGTAGACATCAGCTCAGTTGATGCAACGACGAACAAAATTAATTTTTCAAATCTGGTGACGGGCGCGGCGGCTCCTTCACGGGCGAGACGATTAGCGAATGACGGCGACATTTTAATTTCAACTGTTCGACCTTATCTGAAAAGTTTTGCGCAGGTCAAAGACGCGCCGCAAGATACTTTATATTCGACGGGATTCGCCGTGTTGGCAACGAAAAATTCCGCTGTCATTACGAACGAATTTATTTTTCGCCTGTTTATGGACGACGCATTTTTAATGGAACAAATGAAAGCGAAAATGTCTAAAGGCTCCTATCCAAGCATAAATCAGAACGATTTAAACAACTTTCATATTCTATTGCCGCCGCTTGACGTGCAGAAAAAAATCGTCGACGAATTCAATGCTCTCGACGCGCAGATTAATTCGCTTGACGACACAATTCAAAGCCTCGACGCTGACATTAAAGCAAAGTTCGCCGCGCTGTTCGACGGAAAAAATTTTGAAACGCGAACTGTCAATGAGCTGTTCGATTTACAAATTGGTAAGACACCTGCGCGAGACAATCAAAATTATTGGAACAACGGAATTCATAAATGGATTTCGGTTGGCGATATGGGCAAATACGACAGATTAACAGGCGACACTTCAGAAAAAATTTCATAAGCGGCAG
>CAMJKR010000348.1 GCA_946406415.1 uncultured Selenomonadales bacterium
GTATCACGTCCTTGGAGAGGGACGCTAATAACTACTACTTTGATTATACGAGGTTTTATCATGGACATCAGCAGAAGAGAACTTTTTAAAATGGCGGGCATTGCGGCAGTCGGTGCGGCTGTCAGTCAATTCAACGTCGCAGAGGCTAAGCCTAAAAAAATCCTCAACATCAAGGCGGCTCCCGTCGTCGGCAGTAAAAATGTCACCGGCACGAAGTATAAAGGCTCGGCGGCTAAAGTTTACTTCACGGACAAAATTGACGCGCCGCATCTAATCAAACTTTACAGAAGGATTAACGGCGAGATTTACGGCAAAGTCGGAATCAAGCTTCACACGGGCGAGCCGCATGGACCGAATATTATTCCGCGTGATATGGTTAAGGCTTTTCAGGCGCGAATTCCCAACAGCAACATTATCGAGACGAATACGCTTTACGGCGGCGCACGCTACACCACCGAAGGACACCGCGAAACTTTACGAACGAACGGTTGGAACTTTTGTGACGTGGACATAATGGACGAATACGGCGGAGTTAATTTGCCCGTTAACGGCGGCAAGCACCTTAAAGAAGTCACTATGGGAAAAAATCTCGTCAACTACGATTCGATTGTTGTGCTCACGCATTTTAAGGGACATGCAATGGGCGGCTTCGGTGGCTCGCTTAAAAATATCGCAATCGGCATGGCAAGCGGGCAAGTCGGCAAAGTTCAAGTGCACGGCTATAAACTGCCCGAAATGCCGCCGCCCGGTCCGATGTGGTTTGATGGTACTATGCCGCTCAAAGAAAAATTTATGGAGTTAATGGCTGACAGCGGCAAAGCAACTTGTGACCACTTCGGCAAGCGGATTGTGTTTATAAATGTCATGCGGCGTTTGAGCGTGGATTGCGACTGCGCGGGCACTTCTGCGGCTGAACCGACAATGGCTGACGTTGGTATTTTGGCGTCGACGGATATTCTTGCGATTGACCAAGCCTGTTGCGATTTAGTTTACACGGCGGCGGATTCAAAAGACTTGCGCGAGCGGATTGAATCACGGCACGGCTTGCGGCAGTTGTCGGCTATGGCTGAACTCAAAATGGGCAATCCGCAATACGAATTGATTAGCGTCAGTTGATATTTTGCGGCAACCGAGCTTTTCTAAAAAAACCTCTCGTGATTTTCATGGGAGGTTTTTTTGTGAGCAAAATTCTAACAGCTAACAGCTAACAGCTAAAACTATTGCGTTGAGTGGCGATAACAGCTAAAATGGCGTGGAAAATTTTTTGAGCGGAGGGAAATAAAATGGCGAGATTATTTGGTACGGACGGCGTGCGCGGCGAGGCGAATACGGCATTGCCGCCGGAGCTTGCATATAAAATGGGACGTGCGGCGACGATTTATTTCGGTGAACACACTGAGGGCGCACCGCAAATTTTAATCGGACGTGATACGCGCATTTCCGGCGAGATGTTAGAGGCGTCATTGGTCGCTGGGATATGTTCGGCGGGCGGCAGAGCAATTTTGGCGGGCGTGGTTCCGACTCCGGCTGTTGCTTATTTGGCGAGGAAACTTCACGCGGCGGCGGGCATTGTAATCAGCGCGTCGCACAATCCCTTTCACGACAACGGCATAAAATTTTTCGGCGGCAACGGCTACAAATTGCCCGATAAAGTCGAGGACGAGATTGAACAAATTGTTCGCGACTTGGAAGGCGGCAAAGATTTTAAGCGTCCGACGGGCGAGGAAGTTGGGCGGCTTGAATATCGCCAAAATCTTTTAGAAGATTATATAAGTTTCGTCATGAACACGACAAGCGAACGCTTCGACGGCATGAAAATTGCTTTGGATTGTGCAAACGGCGCGGCGTATAAGGCAATGCCAACGGTTTTGGAACGGCTCGGCGCGGAATTAATTTTGCTCGGCGATAAACCAAACGGCGTTAACATAAACGACTATTGCGGCTCCACGCACATGGAAAATTTACGGCTGGCGGTTTTGCGGAATCACGCGGATATTGGTATTGCGCACGACGGCGACGCTGACAGGTGTCTTTGCATTGACGAACGCGGCGACATTATCGACGGCGATCACATTATGATTATCTGCGCTAAACTTATGCTTGCAGCCGACGCGCTCCCGAAAAAAACTGTCGTGTCAACAGTGATGTCGAATATCGGTTTTCGGCAGGCGTTAACGGAGCTGGGCTTGAGCTGTGAAATTACGGCGGTTGGTGACAGATACGTTTTGGAAAATATGTTGGCGAATAATCACCGGCTCGGCGGCGAACAATCCGGACACATAATTTTTTCAGATTACTCTACGACGGGCGACGGCTTGATAACGGCTCTGCAAGTGTTGACGGCGATTAAAAAGTTCAAAGCTAAGGCGAGCGAACTCAACGCTATGATGACGACTTATCCGCAAGTTTTGCTCAATGTTAGAGTTCGTGACAAAGAGGCTTGCCAAAATTCTGCGGCGGTTAAGCTTGCCATTGCCGAAAGTGAAACGGAACTTGGGACGACGGGCAGGATTTTAGTTAGGGCGTCGGGCACGGAACCTTTGATTCGCGTCATGGCTGAAGGTCCGGACAAAAATCAGCTCAACAGAATTTGCAACAAGATAGCCGCGGAGGTTGAAAAGATAAGTGGTTGACGCAATAATTTTAGTTAGTTTCGGGTCGGCAGATGATTCGATACACGCAAAAACTTTCGACAAGCTGGCGGCTGAGCTTAAAGAAAAATTTCCCGCGTATGAAGTGCGACAGGCGTTCACGTCGAACTTTATGATTAAAAAATTGTCGCGTCGAGGAATACTTATTCAAACGCCCGCTGAAGAAATTTCTAAACTTCGCGCTGAAGGATTTAAGCGAATAATTTTATTGCCGACGCATTTGACGCCCGGCGAAGAGTTTGACAACAAAATAAAAATTTGTTCGGCAAATGACGTTGAAATAATCCCGCCGCTGATGAGTGAACCGCTTGACGAAAAAATTTTGGCGACGAT